>JAGVUR010000137.1 GCA_019136135.1 Verrucomicrobiota bacterium | reverse complement strand
CTACGGAAGACCGACACATTTCAATTCACCAATATGGTGAACGGAATAAAATTTCTAACCATATGATAGTCAATCAATTAGGAACAAAATCCAGTTTCAACTGCTTTTTTTAGGATAAATGCTTGAAACACATATCGACTTGTCTTCGGAAAGTAATTTTTCAGTGAAGTACATGACTTTTCCCTTGTACTTTCTTCTGATTAAAGTGCCATCAGCTGTTGTTTCCGATTCATCGACTAGGTCGGAAAAGTCATGGGGTTCATCGGCTAGGTTGAAAGAGTCAGTGGAACGGCAGCCGCAAAGCAGGCATAAGAAAAGCATCGGCAGCAGCAGATGCATCTTTTGCCTACTCAGTATTTTCCGTAATGTTCTTGTTTTCATCGGCACAGGCTCCTTTGCCATGGTTCCTTGAACATTTATACAACGGGATGTCAAGTAAAAAAGTTGTTGTAAGCGATAACGACTTTTAGGTACGAGCACCCGGGGTGCCTGTACTCAAGGCGCGTAGCTATTTTTGTGCGAGTTTTTGTGCTATGTCACGTCTGAGCTGCCTGAGTTTCCGGTGGTCTCTTGTAAAGTTTCTGACCGAGCCTGGTTGTGCGAGCTGGTCGCAGAGCGATCTTGCGGATTCGCCAAGCAGGGTCAGGTAGTCGTAGTCTTCGCTTCCATCCCTGAGGTTTGCGAGTCGAATGGAAGGGAGTACGCCGTCGATTCCCGGGTAGAGGAATTGTCCATCACCGATTGTTCCTGTAATATTTGACCATTGGAAATCGGGTTGGTAGCATGTTGTTTCATCGAATCTGTACGGTCCTTTCCAGAGATTGACATGCCAGAAGAGGAATCCATCGACTTTGTGCTGGTATCCGAGCCAAGCGATCAATCGTGCTTCGATGAAAGGATATTCGACGCTTGCGAAATTGATGTCTGGGTACCATGGTGCTCCGCACGTGTACCACCAGACCTGATGTCCTTTTTTTCGCAGTGTTTCTGAAAGTTCGTCGTTGTAGTTCGTCGTCAACGGGCAGTACCAATCATTGGCATAGCAATCGGTTCTTGTTGGGTCTTTTTTGAGCGAGCCGTACATTTTCGATGTTGTGAAGAAGGCGATATCGGGGTAGTTTTCCTTGATGAATTGGTGGACTTTTGCGATTGTCGGATAGAATTCGTCTGATCTTTCATCGAATCCATAGACATAGGCGTATTGTGTGAGGTTATGTTTTCTAAGTTGCTGGACGTATGGATCAAGCCTGGTTTTGAATTCCTGGAAGAGTTCCGGGGTATAGTCTTTGACTGGAGACCAGCATACCCAGAGTGGGTTGCCTTTCGGTTTCGGGACCATATTGAGGACATTGAACCTGTTCATTCCGCGTTTTTGCGCATGGAGGAGGTCTTCGATTCGCGGTGGCTCGGTTCGCGAGATATCGTCTGGGTTGAGCCGATGGTCGAGCATCACGTCCCATGCTTGCCTTCGGCGTGCGTTCTTGTCGCCATCGGGGTAAGCATTGAAAAGCCACCCATCCATGATGCTGAAGGCAGTCGGGTAGCTGAAGGTTTCCGGGAGTGCGAAATCGAACACGTTGAGCTTGATTGGGACGGATTGTGCTTTGCCGTCAATCATGACGAGAACCTCACCAGTGTAGTCTCCGGGAGTCGCGTTTCTATCGGCGAAGAACGTGAGCCAAACTCCTTGGGTCGCATTTTTCGGGACGGTGAATTCCCGTGGCGGGAGCAGCGGATCCGGTAGCCAGATCTGGCCTTCCTGGATGCCGTTGGGATGGCGTGCGTAAGGTTCAACGCGGGTCAAGTAGGCGACCCGTTCCCACTTGGCAAGACCCGACAACTCCTTGCCCGATGCATGACGCAAAGGAGATATCGTGACATTGACCCGTTCAAGGGCGGCTTGGTTCGAGGCGGTCACAAGCAGCTGTGCGCTCTCGCGTTCGCCACGGGCCAATTCGACTTCGATGGTGGTTCTCGCATCTTGGGTGGGGTAGGTCAGCGGGCTTACGTTCACCATCGAGTCCTCGATCCAAATCCGATAACCAGATTTGACGGGATTGACTGGCGGATCGAAACGGAATGAGATTTCATGCTGGAATGTCCGTTCGACTTTTCCGTCGCTGGCGGTAATCGCGCATATTTTAGCTCCTTTTGCGTTAGGCACGTTCCATGTGATGGTTCTTGAGTTCCAGGATTCTTCTGCGATGATATTTTGCTTTTCATCGAGGAGTTTAGCTGTGCAAGAGATTCCATTTTTAAAGAATCCCCACTGGAGTTGCATGCCGTCCATATGGAGTGGCGCAAGTGTATTTGCGGAGAATCCAGTCATATGGACATCTGGTGGTTCTCTGAAGAGCTCCATGTCGTCAAACCATGCTTTGCCTTCGGCATCGTGCCTGATAAAGGCGAAGAAGCTGATTTTCTTGACTGGTTTTTTAGGCCAAAAGAGTCCCAGGGCGTGTTGCCACTCGTGTGTTCCAGCTGCCCAGTTGGCTTGTCTTCCCCAATCGAAGGTGCCGTCGTCGTATTCCACATCCAGATAGATGCAGTACTGGCGTATGGACTTGACGTTTTCCGCTTTGCTCCATCCTCCAAACGTGACGGCTTCCATGGTAGGCTTTTCGAATGTGACATCTTGCATGATCCCGAACGGGAAGTAGTTTTCGGTCAACACATCAAATTGGGCGGGTGTCTTCAGCCCTGCCTCTCTTCCTTCCGGGACTTTTCCCTTGTAGTATTCTCCCCAGACGGAGTTTTTTCCGGATTTCTTGTTTTCGTAGTCCACGTACATGGGTGCACCACTCGTGCCGCGATAGGCGGTCCAGCCTGGAATTGAGCCATCGGGCTGCGCTTCCAGGCTTGGGTTCTCCAGCCAATTCTTCTGCCCGTAGCACAATACGGTCGTCAATATCAATGCCTTGATCAGTCTGCTTGTCATTTCGTGTCGTCTCCTTTGTCCTCCAGCATTGTTCTTTTGCCGTTGCTGAAATCGTGCTTGATGGCAAAAAACTACCATATTGTTTTGGACAGTAAAAACAAGTGCGTTCATCTTGTTATTTCAAGGTTTTAGGCTATGATAAAAATTGTTCAAACTGTTTTCATCCATTTCTTTTTTCCAGAAATTATGCCACGTCTGATTTTCATTTTGCTATTGGCTTTTCTGTGGGGTGGGTGCGCATCCACAACCAACCAGCCCCAGGATCGAAAACCCGCTTCGCTACCAAAGGAACGCCCTCAGGTGCCGGTATTCAAGCGATTGGATAACGTCCTGCCTAAAGGCCTCAACGCAAACTACGTCAATGTCCTGGATGTCAACAATGACGGCTTGCCAGACCTCCTGGTCGCGGGAAGTCGCCTCTTCCTCAACCAATCAACTGATGGTCAAATCGTGCTCAAGGACATCACGGAGCAGGCGGGAATCAAGTCACATGGACCCGCATTGGCCGTGGATCTCGACAACGATGGCTGGACGGATATCGTCACGACCAGTGGACATATCTACAGGAACAATGGCGACCTCACCTTCACGGATATCGCCAAACTCGTCGGATTCGCGCCTCATCGCAAGGCCTTGACCTTGGCGGCTGGCGATCTGGACAACAATGGATTCCCGGATCTTGTCATCGGAATGACAGAAGACTGGAACGATGGCAATCCAGAATACTACCCATTGCAGCTCTGGCTCAATGACCAGGGGCTCGCATTCAGGGAATGCGCCAAAACAGCGCGGATCAACAAGGCGACTTATGCCCGTTCAATCCTGATCCATGATGTGAACCAGGACGGCTACCAGGATATCTTCGTCGCAAACTACAGATTGCAACCTAATTTCCTCTGGATCAATCGAAAGAATGGGAGTTTTTTTGACGAGGCGCGGCAGCGGGGCGTCCGCGGACGATACAACACCAAAATGTTCTATGACAGGAATACTGCGAAATACTACGGATATCGATTCGGACACAGCATCGGAGCCGCATTTTTTGACTTGGACGGCGACGGGCAATTGGATCTCTGGGTCTCGAACCTAGTCCATAAGTACGTGGGAGTAACAACCAAGAATAAGCTTGGTTTCGATGTCCGGGGATATCATTGCGACGATTCGGCGATCTTCCATAACAAGAATGGATTTTTCACGGATTGGCGAAAGGATTTGGGAATCCCCTTGGAACCCATCGGTGGGCGCGGAATATACCGTGGAGACGAGCTTTGGTCTGGGGTTGCCGTGGCAGACCCCAATCTGGATGGCTACCCTGATGCCTATGTGCCGCAAATCTACAATCTGATTTACGCAAAAGCCAAGCTTTTCGTCAACCATGAAGGAACGCTTTTTTCAGACGTGGCCAGCGAAGCCGGAATCCATAAGCTCGATTCCTATACCGCAGCTTGGGCAGACCTGGATAATGACGGATTGGTTGACCTTGTCGCCGCAGGACGCGATGAACTCAATGGAACACCTAAGCTCGACTTGTATAAAAACCTGGGAAACGATGTGATCAATGCCCGGAATTGGATCAAGGTCAAGCTCAATTCCTCCAAGAAAGGAACCGCAATCGGGGCAATCATTGCCGTCAAGGCGAATCAACTGACCCAAACCGCAATCAATTCCGCAGGCTCCTCGTCTTTCGGACAGCAAAGCGACCCCGTGTTCACATTTGGATTGGGCAACCATCAAGGCGATGTCCAGGTGATCGTCACCTGGCCTGACCAATCCGTAACACAACACAACGCAAAAACTAGGTCAACACTGATTCTTACACGATGACAATCAAGGGCAATCAAATCCTAGTGGTCGACGATGAAGCCTCTATCTGCCTCGCGTTCAGGAAATTCTTCGAGCGTCGCGGATATGTGGTTCATGCTGTTGGAACGGTTGACCAGGCACTTGCCATCGCTTCCGAAGTCAAGCCGGGATTGACCTTCCTTGACGTCAAGTTGGGCGATGCCGATGGATTGGATCTGCTTCCCAGGCTCCTTCAGGTCAATCCAGGGCGACCGGTAATCGTCATGACTGCCTACGGCTCCCTGGAAATCATCTCCAAGGCAATGTCGGCAGGAGCATCGGATTACCTGACCAAGCCCTTGGATATGCAATTGGCCGAGAAGTTGGTCTCGCAGTCTTTTGCCAGCCATAGCAGTGCTGTCGAATCTCGCCAGGCGAAGCCCGAGGATGGCTTCATCGGCTCTTCGAATGCGATGCAGAATTTATTCAAGAAGCTAATCAAGTACGCTCAATTGGACGATCCTGTCCTGATTTGCGGCGAAACTGGCACGGGCAAGGAATTGGCGGCACGGATGATCCATGCTCGAAGCTCGAGGGCAAAGGGGCCGTTCATTGCCGTCAATTGCGGAGCGATTCCTGAAGCTTTGATGGAAAGCCAGCTTTTCGGACATCGGAAGGGCGCTTTTACCGGGGCATTCGAAGACCGGATCGGTTGGTGCCAGGCTGCCGATGGCGGCACTCTCTTCCTCGACGAAATCGGCGAACTCTCGTTGGCGGCCCAAACGAGGCTTCTTAGGTTCCTCGATCAAAAAACCGTGGAACGCCTGGGAGATACCGAACAAGCTTCCGTCAATGTGAGGATCGTGGCGGCAACCAACAAAAACCTGAAGGAGGCAATCCAAATGAAAACCTTCAGGGCCGATCTTTTCTACAGGATTTCCGTTCTAAATGTCGTCACCCCTCCGTTGCGCGAGCACGTCACGGACATCCCCGAACTGGCGGCATACTTCCTCCAGCAGGACAACTACAAGCTGGCGCTTGATGACAAGGCCGTCAAGCTCCTGGAAAATTACACTTGGCCGGGCAATGTCAGGGAATTGCGAAGCGTGATCATTCAAGCTGCCCAGGAGGCAAAGTCCAACACCATTACCGTGGATTGCCTGCCAAACCTGAAATCGCCTTTAAGCACGACCGATCCGCTCCAGCAATTCGTGGATCAGCTGGAACTGGGAGGGGATTGCCTCAAGGAAGCCGTTGAGCTTCTCCAGAAAAAACTGATCAAGCGCGCTCTGGATGAATCCAACGGAAACCAATCGGCTGCTGCCGCGAAACTTGGCCTGCATCGAAATTCCTTGCATCGCCTCTATGCAGACGGACTAAAGCCAAGCGACCAAGAGTAACACCCACATTTCCACCACTTCATAACAAGACCGCCTCAGGTACAAGCACCCGGGGTGCTCGTACCTGAGTTGCGCTATTTGAAAATGGCGGGGCGAGGAGCCGCCGCAACGATAAATGCTTGGTTGCTTCGGAAAATTCTTGTTTTGGTTCGCGGGTGAAATATTGCATTTGCTGGAAAAACCAATATTTTAGAAATTTACCTAAAGAAAGGGAACGAACGACAGGCGGGTTAATGCTATACATAGAACGTCAACCATCCAGGCGCAGTGTGCTATTGCTTGTATTCATGGCAATAGTTCTCTATTTGAGTGCCTTGACGTTGCCCGAATTGCGTGCGAGCGACGAGGCGCTGAATGCTGCGATGGCTCGTGACATGGTAGCGACCGGCCAGTATCTGAAGACGCATGTCTATGGTCATCCGATCAAGGCCTTCCCGATGTATCCCTGGCTAGTGGTGATTTGTTCTGGTTTTCATGCGCCAACTGTTTTCTCGTTGCGTTTGCCGTCTGTTCTGGCGGTATGGGGTTTGGCGTTATTGTGCGGGTTGATCGCCCGTCGCATGCAGAGTGCCTTTGCCGGTTGGATCAGCGCTGCTGTCGTATTGACAAGCGTGGCGAGTTTCACCGCTGGAAGCCGTGCTCAATCCGAACTGGTGATGTCGTTTTTCTTATGTGCTGCCTGGTATTCGTGGTTTCACTTTGGGTTTGAGCAGAAGCGTTGGGGATTAGCCTGGGGGGTGGCTCATTTTCTTGTATTTTTGGCGATATTGTCCGTAGGTGGCAAGGCGCTGTTTTGGTTTTATGTTCCTATGGTATTCATGCGTCGTCCCTTGACGTCGTTGCGTCGGATGCAGATGCCTCCTCATTTATTGTCGTCCTTGATTTTGGCATTGGTGATATGCATTTGGCTTTTCATCACTCCTGACCAGCCTTTTTTGTCATGGAGTGTTGAGTCGGGTTTCGTACCTCGTTCTCATCCGGAGAATTACCTTACCCATTTGATTCTATTTCCTTGGAAGGGGATATTGTATTTAGGTGCATGGAGTTTAATGATATGGTCGCCGTTTTGCATCGCGTTGCGTCAATTTGAGCGCAATCAGCCTGCATGTTTGCTATTTCGTACGATAGTCTGGTCCATTGTCATTGTGCTATGGCTGTTTCCCGGGACGAAGGCATTGCAATTGCTTCCCGTTCTCGGTCCTGTAGCGATTTTGATCGGGGTTCATTTTGAGATTGTGATTCGTCGATACCAACACATCTTGAATCGGATCATGCGTGTTGTCGCCTGGTCGATTTGCATAATTGGTTCATTGGCATTGCTAGCGTGGTTGACGATTGCGACCGGCATTGTTGAGATTGAGGTTGAGCTTTCTCCATACAGGTGGGTGGGTCACTGTGCGGGAATGTGCTCGTTCTTGACGTTGACGATTTATGCGGTCTGGTTCGTTGTTTTGCGGAAAGCGAGCAAGATAACGTTTCGGAGCAGCATACTCTGGTGCATTTGCGGGGTCAGGGTCATTTGCATTTGCACGATCCACAGCTGGGACTGCTGGACTCATTCGGACAGGCGATTGGCAGGACTGGAATTGACGAAGTACACGTCCCAGGGTTTCGCCACAGAAGCGAGGTTTGGCGTGGTCAATACACTGCAAAAGAAGATGCGCGAGGACAATGCCAGCGAGATTTACTACCTGCCCAACAAGGACTTCAATTTCCTGTGCTTGGTCGAGACATTCTATCTTGGCAAGCGTGTTGTTCGTGTCAACAATCCACTTGCGGACTTGCCCGGAACGAAGGATCCGGTATACGTCTTGAGTTCACGGGTTCCTGCGGTGCCAACTCGGCAATGGACTCCTGTCTCGAATCCTGTTGACATGTCCATGAAGCGACAAGTCGAGGTCATCAAATCGGACTCGATTCCGTTTATCAAGTTTGTGAGGCGTTCGATGTTCAAGGACGATCCGGAATACGTACCCAAGCAGCTTCTCGTCTATCGGGGAACTGTCAAATAGCCACTGAAGGACACAAGATGATTCATCTCAAGGAACTGGATTATAGGACATTGGCGGATTGGCTTGACAAGCAAGGCCAACCTGCATTCAGGCAAAAGCAAATCTACGAATGGATCTATGGGAAATTTGCAACATCCTACGATGAAATGAAGAATTTGCCCAAGATCCTCCGGGAAGAGTTGAGCACGGAATTCTTGCCCTTTTCGCTGGAGGTGGTTTCACGTCAGGAAGACGACGATAAGACCGTCAAGTGGCTCTCGCAGCTGAGGGATGGCAATACAATTGAAACCGTGTTGATTCGGGCGCCGAAACGCAATACCGTTTGCATCAGCACCCAAGTGGGATGCAAGGTCCATTGCGTCTTCTGCGCAACGGGAAAACAAGGCTTCAAAAGAAACCTGACGCCCGCCGAAATCGTCGATCAAGTCGTCTTGGCAAGCAAGGAAATCGGAGAACTCGTGACCAATGTGGTCGTCATGGGAATGGGGGAACCTTTGCATAATTTCAAGAATCTCGTGGAGGCATTGAACCAAATCACGTCTCCGGACGGGCTTGGGTTGGGAGCGCGGCATGTAACTATCTCCACAAGCGGAATCCCCAAGGGCATCCGACTACTTGCCGACCAGGGAAAACCGTGGAACCTCGCAGTTTCAATCCATGCCGCAAATGACGAATTGAGAGCCAAGATCATCCCGCCTCCACATCGAGCAAAGCTGGATGATATCAAGGAGGCCATCAACCACTATCGCGAAAGAACAGGGCGAATGACGACGCTTGAATATGTCCTCGTCGATAATCTCAATGCCTCGAATGAACACGCGCAACAATTGGCGGATCTAGCACACGATTGCCACGCAAAAGTCAATCTGATCCCATGCAACTCAGATAACCCTATGTTCGCACCGCCACCACCGGATAAATGCGAGAAATTCCTGGGTTCGTTGGAAAAGCGAGCCGTCCAGGCAACATTGAGAATGAGAAAGGGAAAGGGAATCCAAGCCGCTTGCGGTCAATTGAAGCAACAGGTGGCAAAAAAAGACGAGTGAATAAAGGGATTGCTTGAAAATCCAAGCCGGATTTTTATAATACATATATCATCGACATAGGCCAGAAGCAAATCGTTAGTAGAAACCAAAAAAAGGAGCAACTGCAATGTCCAAGGTCAAAATCGGAATCATTGGTTTGGGATTTATGGGAACGACGCACTTCAGGATTTACCGCGATTGCGTTCCAAATGCACAAGTTATCGCCGTCGCAGACATCGATCCCGTCAAGCTTACGGGTAACATTTCGGCGGTGAAGGGAAACATCGGAAACGATGACAATTCGATTCCCTTGGATTTCACGAACATCAAAACATACGAGACGGGTTTTGACCTGATCAAGAATCCAGAGATTGACGTGGTTGATATTTGCGTTCCCACGCCTTGGCACAAGGATTTGATCTTGGCGGCATTGGCAGCAGGAAAGCATGTCTATGCCGAAAAGCCGCTTTGCCGGAATCTGGCCCAGGCCGAGGAAATCGCTGCGGCCGTCAAGGCTTCGGACAAGTTTTTCAACGTGGGCATGTGCGTTCGGGCATGGCCCGCCTACCGGCATGCCTACGAAGGCTTGACCGCAGGAAAATACGGCAAAATGAGGGCGGCGAACTTCCATCGAATCAGCCCAAACGTCGATGGAAACAACTGGCAAAATTGGTACATGACCGATGAATTGTCTGGTGGCGCGCTCTTGGATATGCACCTCCATGACTCGGATGCCATCAGATATTTCTTCGGCCGTCCGAAGGCCGTCACGTCCGTTGGCCTGACCGGCTTCGTCTCCAAAGACGCCGTTGACCATGTGATTACGACCTATCACTTTGACGACGATGTCCTGGTCTCCGCAGAAGGCACATGGGGCGCGGCCGTCAACACACCCTTTGAAATGACCTTCCAAATCTGGTGCGAAAAGGCAACCCTCAAACTGTCGCCGGAAGACTACAAGATCTATTGGACTGACGGAACCGTCGAAACACCAAAAATCGACGACCAGGGACTCCCAACCGGATGGCATCAGGCAATCAAGTACTTCATCGATTGCGTCAAGAATGGAGTCAAGCCTGACAAGTACCAGGATTTCGACTCCGTATATGATTCGTTCAAGATCATTATGGCTGAACAAGAATCGATCGACAAGAATTCCAGGATCGAAATCAAATACTGATAGCAAACGCTGATTCGCCCCGCGTCCCGCTTTTGGGACGCGGGGCTTTTTTTGTCCAAAACCAACACGAAACCAAGGCCTTCCATAGCGCCTTTACAAGGCACTACAATCATGTAGCAAAATTCTGCTATTTATTCGTAAAATTTTTGAGGTCATGGGTTTTCAAGAAATGCGAATAGCACACATCCTTGAAATCTGGTGGTTTTACGGGATGTTTTGCCAAAAAATCAAGTACAGTATTTCTTTGGCTTTCGGTTAGAATTTTCCAGATTTTTTTATCATATAAAATTTCTATTTCCTTCAAAGAATTATACGCTGAGTTCAAGTCGGAAATATACTGATTATATTCATCTCGACTAGAAGTAGAAGGCCACTCTGAAATTACGCTCCGTCCAAGAAAAGCAACATATTTTTTTCTACTGTTATAGAAATCATTTACTGTATTAGTCAATTCCTCTCTTTGTAAGCTAGACAATGAAATTTCATGTAGCAAATCATCGGGCAAAGCTTTTTCTAGAACCATGATAATTTGTGGCCCGTAAACATGGAAATGCAATGCAATAAATTTATTGTATTGATTGATTGCAAGTGCAGATTTTATATCTCTTAAAATTTGATTGTTAACATGAGTAGGATATGTACAGCACAATGGACTGATATTATTTTTTTTAATACAATTTTCAAAATGTTTCTTTAATATAAAAAAATCATTGTCCAAAGAATCGTTTGATTTATCTTCAATTTCTATAATCTTTTTTCTCTGAGTATCTGAAATAGATAAATCATTTTGCACCTCCTTGTTCCGTATAAGCCATAATGTGATTTCAGAAAAATCTAATCTAATCTCGCAAAAATGCCTGTATGGGAAAACATGAGTAGTATCACCTGTGCTTTTACATGAAGTCACGACAATGATCAACAGCAAGAAATGCAGTTTTGCGAAAGCCAACTGTATCCATCTAAATGTCATCGCTTGCATTTTTCACCTCAAATTACAATGAGTTTCGATGTAGGCCTTCGTTTCGGAAAGCCACTTGTCATTGAGCTCGGCAAGCAGAGCGGAGACCTGTCGCAGCAAAGCCTCCCTGTTGGGAAATACTCTAATCAAACGTGACCTTATTTCAACTCCTTGTTTTGGAATTCCAGCTACCAGAACGCACCCTCCCGTAACTATGACTGCGATTGAAATTAGCACAACCAAAATGCAAATATGCATAATCCTAAAAAAAGCAGTTGAGTTTTGGGCATGAATTGGGGCGCAAGAAACAACCTTCAGTTTGCATGAAGGCTTGGCTTTTCGCTTTTTGTCGTTTTTCCCTCCCCGCCG
>JAGVUR010000185.1 GCA_019136135.1 Verrucomicrobiota bacterium | reverse complement strand
GAGGGCGCCCCGTTCGACTTGCATGCCTAATCCATGCCGCCAGCGTTCATTCTGAGCCAGGATCAAACTCTCCATCGCAAAAATGGAAAGGCTCGCCCGGAACCCCACGGGGGGGCGCCGGGCCTGACCTGTTCTACTTTCAATTTCTCTAAGGGGGCTCTCCCCGGTCCCGGGGGACAGGGGGGAGCTTTAGATTTCTACATAAACAATCGCATCATATTGCGCTGCTCGATTTCCAAAGAACCGGACGACGCGCCATAAGGCGCCGTCACATCCATTAAGATACATCTAGTTTCGCTTTTTGCAAGCCGCAAATCGTTTTTTTTGAAAGTTTTTTTAAGACAGGCAAATCCCATCCTAGCACATGGCTATGAAACTTCCATGAAACGAATCCGACCTTGCATCAAGTGCAACACCGGATTGGCTCTCAATGAACCCCATCACTTGCAAGGCGGAATCCGAAGACCCGCATTGAGTGACGGATTAATAAGTTACATCGCAATTACCCTTTTGCAAGCCACAAAGGAAATTTTTCTTGATTTTTTTGTTATTTTTTGTCATCAGCCCTTCCGGCAAAAAAGCGAAAGGATGAAAAAACCGAAGACAAGACCAGACGACAAGGCAACAAGATTGAGTACGGGCACCCGGGGTGCTCCTACCTGAACCGTCCCGTGAAGGAAGACGACAGCGGGGACGAAGAAGAGAGGAAACATCCCGAAACGGGCCAAGGGGCGAAGAGGCATGAAGAAAACACCAGTTGGACAGGCAACGGCTTGAGTACGGGCACCCGGGGTGCTCGTACTCGGGAGATTGCGTCAGCCAAGCGGCTGAAAACGAGGCATCCCTGGTCGGACGGGGTCGGACGGGTCGGACGGGTCGGACGGGGTCGGACGGGTCGGACGGGGTCGGACGGGGTCGGACGGGTCGGACGGGTCGGACAAGTCGGACGGGTCGGACAAGTCATTCATAATTCAGCATTCAGCATTCATAATTCAGGAGCGGGTCGTACAAACTTGCCCTGATGCAGAACAAGACAATTTAAGTACGAGCACCCCGATACTCTCCTTTCAGGACGGGGGAAAGACCGCTCAAAACAATTCCGGAACTGTTGCCTTGTTTTTTGAACAACTCCTTATTGTGCGTTGAGGACATTGACCAGCTTTCCATTTGCCTGGTGGATCAGTTTTGCCGAGGTGTCCTTGTCTTGGATTTCAACGTCGATTTGGAATGTATTCGATCCGAATTCAGCTTTGAGTTGGATTGTGTTTTTGTTTTGGCTAACGGCTAGTTTTGGGTATTCTGTTTTGTCCTTTGTGGTTAGGATTGCCATTGCCTGGGCGAAGAGCGCTTGTTTTCCCTTGACCTTAGCGAGTATGAAGGGCGGTTTTACCGTTGGTGGATTACCCAAGCCTATGGCTGTTCTCACCTCGTTGTCGTCGCCAATCATTTTCAATGTCGAGGCGAGTTTGAGATTATCTTGTGTCCAGAGGAGATTGTATTGTGGGAGTTTTTCGAGTATTTTCCAATCTGTCGCCCATTGATATCCGTCTCCCTCGGGTGTTGCCGTCGTTTCGGCCTTTGCATTTGTTTCGAGTATTCCTCTTGCGTGGAAGGGGTATTCGAATTCTCGGTTTGAGTCTGCGGTAGTCCACAACGCATCCAGGACGATGTCTCCAACCATCGCCAATGCCCGATATGCGACGACTCCTGGATATATCGGTCCCGCTTCGGTTACGCAGATTGCCGCATTGTCGTTTTGCGCGAATGCCAAGCATTGTCCGGTTGTTGCCGCCTGGCTTTTTCCGTTGACGACCAGCGTATTGTGGCTGAGCGTTTGTCGATACCATCCTCCATGGGCTGGATTTCCGTATGCGATGCATCCTGGGTCTTCGGCGATGATCTGGTTATGCCCATAGAGAACGAAGTTGAGCTTGTCGGGATGTCCATGTCCTCCTCCGTGCTCGCCGTAATCCAGTGCGATGTAGTTTGAGGGGATATTGGTCGGCTCCAGCTTGTCGGATTGCGCTCTCATCACGACCACTCCTGTATCGGCATAGTTTTCCGAGCGGAAATCGGGTCTGTTCATCTCCAGATCCATCACTCCGAACAGCAGTGCGTTTTGGTCGTTTCTATTTCCCTGTGCAACGATGAACCCGTGCTTTGGATCTTTCCACCATGCGTATGCGTTTTCATAGTCTCGACTCATTCCCCGGAAGCTGAAGGCGACTCTTCCCGAATCGTGGAACGCGGGCAGCTGCTCTGTCGGAGTCACAAATTTGATTGGCGCATCGTACATCGCCTTCAGTTTATACGGGAGTTTGACGATACCTGTATTTTGGATTGCGATTGCCAGTGGTTTCAGGGCATTGACGGTATAGAAGTGATATCCCCAGGCACGTTCATACCATTGTCCATCGTCTGTGATTCCTTGTTCGCATTGTGCGATAAAGCCCTTTGGTCCGAAGATTGCGGGATGGATGAGGTCGGCACGATTCAGGAAGAATCCCACCAATCCGTAAGCTGACGCTTGCCAGCAGCAGATATTATGTATGCCCCACTGGTGGTCCTTGATCATCAGGGCTGCGGGGAGCAGCATTTTTTCTTCGAGGAAATCAATGTCTTCTTGCGTCAGCGTATCCTTGATGCAATCGAGTCCTTGGACCATCAGGATAAGCCAGATTGACTCGTCGAGGGTTTGCGGGTGGACCCTGCCGCCTCCTTTGCTAGGTTTTCCATGAATGTCATGAAGGGGATAGTCCAGATATCTTTCGGCGTATCCCATTGCGATTTCCCGTGCTTTTTCGGCATATCTTGGATCCTTTGTCATCTGATATGCGAGTCCCAGCCGTTGGACGTCACGGGCCAGGCCATCGTGGATCCTGGACAGCACGACATCGTCGTATGGCCAACCTGAATAGACTTCATTGCACACTGGGCAGACATGTTGAGTTGCCGATTTTGTCTTGAGCGAGACTCCGCACTTTTTGCATGAGTACCAGTGCCACCATTGGGCTCCTCGGTCTGGATATTTTGGCTTTCGTTCCAGCCATGAATCGGCGCTATTCTTGATTCCATCCCAAGCAACTTTACATCCCGGCATTGTATCGACTCGCTCTTGCATTTGCTTAAACCCTTCCGGGGTAACAAACAGCATCGGGGACGGGTATGGTGGTATTGGCGTCACCGTGTTAATCACCAGGTGGTCAAGTTCATTGCGACCGTTTTCCTCAATTTCCTCCACCTTTGCCTTCAGCGTCAACGGTTGCATCCCCTTCACGGATTCCGCAAGCGACACCGGGATCCGCAACGTCGATTCGCCCTTGGCGGGAATGGACACCCTATACTCAGCTTGCGAAAAGCTCGCTCCCTCTTCAGGATGTGGAGTCACGGCGACTTTGACCTCACGATCAAGACGACTATTAAATTTGATGTTCAGTTCAGTCTTTTTTCCGATCCACTTCAGCGACTCGTCCAGCGTGCAAAACAAGTTTTTCCGCCTCAACCTAAGGTTTGCTATGCGGATTCTCATCGCAGTCTCACCTGGATTTTGTGCACGGAAATAGATTTGCCTGTTATCTGACGGACCATCCCCCCACCTCCACATTGGTGTATGGACCTTTACGACTGCGGTTTGCCACTCCTTATCCGCATTGGCAGGCAGATTCAGTCTCCAGGTTGCCTGCCAACCATCGGCCAACGGCTTGTCAATAATTTTGATCCCAAACCATTCGCAAGGCATCGTCACGCAATAGTCAAACAGGAAATCGTCCCACTCCGCAATTTTCGGGCAAATGTCCTTGATGTTCAGCCCGTATCCCACTACTGGTGTATTGGGGGGGACGACCACATCCAGGATCCAGCCGCGCTCGGGATCCTGGGCAAATTTCGAGTTGGCGAACCATTGCCCTTGATTGGTCTCTGAAAAGGCGTCAATCGCGAGTTCTTCCACACATTGACTGGCACCCAACGACATCGTCAAGCTCAATGCCAAGACTAAATTTTTCATCTCCAGCTCCTGTTTTTTATCACCAAGACAACTGAACACGTCCTACTCGGATCGAGTTTTTCTCCGTCCAAATCCCTACTTGACCCGAACCTATCGGCTCCTGCAATTGATGGTTGATTGCAAGTCGTCCTTCGAAATATACTCGAATCCTGTCTTTTTGCACAACTGCGGCAATCTCGAACCAGCTGTGGTGCAACGTATGCCCCCTTCCCAAGCCCAGCTCGCGATTCGAAGCAACCAGCTGGCCAGCATGCCACAACTCAATCCCACGACCACGGGCATCCATCCCGCGCACCTGCCAGCCACTGTCCAATGATGCGCCATCCCCGTTAAAAACCAAATTCATATTCTGACCATGATCGTACTCGCTACTGAAATAATCACGTGCCCCCAATGACAAAAATGCGCGTATCGCAAAGGGCGGCGACAAGGTCAACTTGTTCCACAAGGCGGCCCGGTCCTCGGTCTCGACGCCCAGCCAACTCCACTTGTCATCGCAGCTCCAACGCTCCAATTGCTCCCACTTGCCGCCCAAACCGTACCAATCCGTCATCCGCTTCTTGAAAACATAGTCTTTCCAATACGGGGTTTCGACGTAGATCTCGGCCAACCCCTCGGTCTCCGGCAGGCCAAACTCCAGCAATTCATTGCTCGCCGGCAACAAATAACCCGTCCCGTTCGTATGCAAAACACCAGGCTTAAACAACGGCATAGCCAATCTGACGCCATTGCGGAAAACAGGCAAAACCTGGAACCAGACATATGGCGAAAAGATCGTGTTTCGCTCGATTCCTTCATCGCTTATACGAGCCAACGCCAGGCAGCTACCCTCGTCTCCAATCGCCCGATCCGTTCCTGGCAAGACTTGCTCCAGGGAACGGATTGAAACGTCATCGAGCATTCCACCGATTTCGGAAAAGCCGAAGACTGGATTTCCATGCAACGTTTCGTTTGGATTATCCAATTTTATCTTTGCAACGAGGCTGCCATCGCAATACGCTTCAAGCCAACCAGCCCGTGCCAGGAGCGACAGCCGATGCCATTCTGCTCCACGGACATTGATCGCGTTGGCACCGTTCAATTCGACCTTTCTTGTGGCTGCATCATACTCAAGCTTGTGGTCACGGCCGCTGGTGGTCACAGCCTGAACGGCGATTCGTCCCGGTCCTTTCACGCTGGCTGAAATGACGACATCTTGCCAAGCGGCTTCTCCGACTTGGACTTCGCCTGGTTCGGCGCAGACCAGGGAGAATGCGTCTTCTCTGTTTTCGGGTTTGTCTCCGGTACATTTGAAGCGTCCTCTTTTGACGATCCAGGGTTGTCCAGGGTGATTGTCTTCCTGCCTCATGAAGTCATCTGCGAAGCATGGGTCTTTCGGTTGGAGGCTTTGTCTTGTCCAATCATTCCAAAGGGGGTGGTGCCCTGCGTCTTGTGCGTACTTGAGGATCAAGTTTCTGAGTACGGGTTCCAGGTCTCGGTTTCGCCACATCGTCTGGAAGCAGTAGGGCGTCGCGCAATAGATTACATGTCCTTTTCCGAGGTCGCGTTCCCAGATCGAGTATCCTTCATCGCGGTGCCTAAACTGCCTTCCGTACCCTTTCCACGGCGAATCCTTGCCTGGTTGATGCAGGTTTTGCATGGCGATGTCGTCGGCGATTTTGAGCACTGTTCCCTTCTCAAGTCCTTGGAATGGCCAGCCATCATCTGCCGTTACGGTGCCTCCATTGCGCGACCAGGGTCGTCTTAGCGGAGGCCATAGATGATGGTTTCCCCTTCCTGTGTCTCCCATCACTTGCCTGAAGTTTTCCAGCAGCAGGTTGCCTCCTGCCTCTGCAAACTCCTTGAGCGCCGAGGTCACCAGGTGTGCCGGCTTATTGAACGGATCCGATGCCGCCACGACGGTATATTTCTTCAGGAGTTCTGCGCTTTCGAGTTCGTAGTCGTGCAATTTCATCCAAGAGAGACCCAAAGTTGTCAGCACGGCTTCGTACCCGCCCCGGTAGGGACCTCCCGTTGCGAACAGGAGTTGTCGTTCCGCCGGGATCATTTCAGGCAATTGTTTCAACGCTTCCTGTTTTGGCTCGGCTTTCTCGTCATCCTGGATGGCTTGCGGATGGAATTCCCGGTTGTCGCATAGCAGGATTTGATCGATTTGGATTCCGTCTTCACTAGGCAGCAACTTGATGGTATGCGTTCCTTTGTCGAGCCGATGGTATCCAGCCCTGATCCAATGCCATGCGTTGTACGTTCCATCGTTTCCCGCCAAGTAAGGGGTTTGTCCATCAACGGAGACGAAAATCGAGTTTCCGCATCCGTCTTGCCATCTCACCTTCAGCCACAGCGCCAATTCCTTGGCTTCATTCAACTCGAAGTCATACTCAAGGCCCACGTTGCGCAGGGATTCGTCACTCTCCAGGATCTTGTCCGGTATGGTGATCCATCCATTTTCCTGTTGGAATGGGCGTATCGCCGCAACCGATTCCGCCTCCATAACCAGCACAAAGTCTGCCTTGGCTTGAGTTTCAGCGGACTCGGACGATTCGCGCAACAAACCGCTCGCGCAAATCGCCGGCAACAACAGGAGCATCAGTCCAAACAAGCAGACGGGAATCAATCGCCAACCAGCACCCTGCCTGGTCTCGCTACCCGAAAGCCATGTCCCCAACACCAGCGATACCAGCAATCCCGAGCCCTTCGCCAGCATCGGAGTAACTATCATCCCAAGGATCAACAGCAAGACCGACCAGCGAATCGATCGGGTCTTTACATCGATGCCAAGCACGAGCATCGCCAGCAACAGCAAGATCGCCGCCGGCAAGCCGTACTCGACTCCAAAGACCTGCCAGCCATTCTGAGAATGAATCTCGACCTTCGTCTCGCTGGGGCGATTGAACGTCCCCCGAATCTCCGCCTGCCCGACGGTGGACTGGTAACTTCCAGGTCCCGTACCTAACCAGGGCTTCGCCCTCATCGCACGCCATGCGCAAATCCGCTCCTGCGCCCAACGACGCAACGGCAGTTCCTCAGCCGTACTCGAAACAACCCCGCGATCATGAATCGTGACGCTATCCAATAAGGCATCACGACGAATCGGACTCACCAATATAACCGCGAGGACAAATGCCAAAAAGGGAGCTGTCTGCAATTGCCGCTCGCGAATCACAAATTCATTCCTGTAGCGAGTCATCAACGATCCCAATCCCAGGAAAATCCCCGACATTCCGCTGACCGTCGCCCCATATGCCATCAACGCCACATTGCCCCAGGGCGCCGTTACCCACGGAAGCGGCAGCATGTCGCGAGCCATCAACAACGAACTCGCCACAGCAAGCCCAACCCCAAAACCCGTGCGGGATCCCAACAATCCGCCGGAAGGACCGCCTAGGCTCAAGGCTCCTTGAACCAACCCAACAGCCAAATTCGCCACAAATCCAATCGCCAAGCCTTTCAGAAGACAATCGCGAAATTTCCCCAAGCTCCAAATCACCAAAGGACCAAGAGCCAAGTACCAAACAAGCTGACATCCCTTCAATAGACCAAAGCCAACACGGGCAGAAATACCGCAAGCTAAAAGAGAAAAACACAGGCTTAAACTCAAGAAAATAAATGGAAGCGAGGAGACGACCGACAGCAATTCGCGGCGACGACGATACCCCTCCGCAACCGCATACGGCAGCAGGCACGCCAAAAACAAATCGCCTACGGCAGCAGGCAAATTCCCGATCCCTACCCAAGCCAGGCAGGAAAATCCTAATAAATACATCAAGATCGCACACATAATCTATGGATCAACGCTTTTTCTCGTCCATACGTAGTAACGTCCAACCTTTTGGTATTCGTATTCCGCATCAAGGATTTCTCGGATTTCTGGATTTGACAACAGCAACGAGACATTGGCGACCGTTGACACCAGGGGCGACGTAGCGACCACGGGTGGCTTTCTGTCACGCAATGCCGCTTGCAAATCTTCAGCTTTCGAGAAGACTTCGGGGACATCATTGACCAGCTTGAAGTCATCAAGATAGAACAGGACTTCGTGTGGAGCGATCGCCTGTTCAGGCTTGTCCGTGGCTTTTGCCAGGATTTTGGCAACCTGCTTCGTCTCGCCCCGATCCCCATATACATATCCCGTGCAATAGCCGCCGGCTGTCTGCCGAAGCGCAAATCCCGCATTGAGCGAAATTGCTGCCAAGAAAAGTGCAGTCGCCAACGTAATCTTCTTTCTCAAAACCAACCACAGGATGAACAGTGCCACCGCAAGCCAAACCAGCGCGCACCGCACCGCCATGCCAAGCAAAACACCTTTGATCCCTTCGCCCTGACAGGCCAAATCACGCACCTCCACGCGCATGACTTCAAGTGGATCGCCCAAGCCAAAACATCCAGCCAAAACACACAATACGATAAAACAACAGACCGCAACACGATCCTTCACGCGATCGTGCCATGAAAAATCAGGCGGATTCACCATGGTCACAAAGGCGCAAAGCAATGGAATCCCGCTGATTTGGTACTTGGGAAAGCCAAACAACGAGCCGCCTACAAGCGAATAACCCAAAAGCAGCCATATCGCACATAATCCGTACAAACTCCCAGGAGCCAAATAGCCGGCGTGACGATATCGATTTACAACAAAAACAAATGACTGCAATAGCCAACACAATAAAAACGGATTCAACCCCCAAAAAATTAAATAAATCATGCTTTGCACAATGCGCCCCAACCCGGACGATCGCTCGCCGACCGTCGTTTCCGTAAACGACCGGCACAAGTAATGGAACACGCCTTGCCAACGCACTCCCGTCAAGAGTCCATACAAACTCCAGGTGCCCAAGAACAGCAAAAAGCCAGCCAGCAAAGCGATGGCGGGCTTGATCACGTCACGTCTGCTTCCAACACGCAACCCTGCGTACACCAGCAAAACCGGCACCAAGACCACTGGAGTCGTTGGACGGCACCAAAGGGACAGGCCAAACAACAGCGATACCCAATGCCAACCCAACTTCCCGGAACATGCACGATCAAATGACCAGCACAACAGCAAAACCAATAAAGGCAACATCGCCTGGTCAATCTCAATCGTCACCGATGCCTGAAGCACAGCGGGCATCGTCAAGCACAAAGCACAGGCTATCGATGCATCACGCCTGTCAAAACTTAGCCGCCAAAGCGAAAACAAGCACCCAAGCCAACACAGAATCCCCGTCAATTGCACCGCCCAAGGACGAAATACACCGACTAATTCGGTGACGCCCCAACAGGCCAATGGGTACAAATGAGGCGAAAAAACAATCAAATCCTCAGGGTGCGAATAGCCGTCAAAAAACAAGATCCGTGCGACCTTGTAGTAATGCGAAATTTCATCTTGCCCTAGGGGAAAACCCATTCGGCACACTGCCAACAGGACAAACAACGCTAGCGCGACCAACACCCCATACTTGATCCCCTTCTGTTGAGCGCTTCCGTTTTCCATCCATTAATACTCGCTTGCGTGCCTAGCCCACAGTCACATCTTGTTCCAGAACCTTGAAGATCCGTCCTAGTTCACCAATCAGCTCCTCGATGCTGGCCAAAGCCTGTTCCGTCACCTCGTCGCCAGACAGGCATTCCATAATCAAAGCCGCTTGCTCCGATTGACGAGTCAAGCCAATCGACGACAGCTGCCCTTTCAGGCGATGCAAGATCGCTTTCGTATCAGGCACATTCCCCTTTTTCGCATAGATTCCGAGATTATCCAGGAGCGGTCTCCAATCGGAGACTGTCTGCGCCAGCGTCATCTTGATCTCGCCCAGCGAGATTTGGTATTGTTCCCTCATGAAGTCGTGCATGTGCCTGATCGTCGCCTCGTCATCGTCTTCAATGACGTCATTCTCAGGCAGCATTTCCCGTTCTGGTTCCAGCAGCAAGGCATCTGCGATGCACATGAGGAGTTGATTTCGTTCGAAAGGCTTTGCGATGAACCCGGTTGCCCCTGCCGCGAGCGCTCGTTCCACGTCTTCCGGGAAAGCCGAGGCCGTCAGCGCGACGATTGCCGTCATCCCGCTAGTCGGCAGCTTCCTGATTTCCCTGATAGCCGTATATCCGTCCATCACAGGCATTTGGATATCCATGAAAATCACGTCGAATTTTTGTTTCAGGCACAGTTCTACTGCTTCTGCTCCATTGTTAGCGGTACGATACGGCAATCCTACGCTTTGGCAGACTGTTTCGAGGAGGAAGAGATTCGTCGGGGTATCGTCAACCAGCAGCGCCCAATGTTTTTTGAGTTCTTGTCTTGGGAGATTGATTTTGAAGCTTCCCGGCAGCCTGACTTGTTCTTCAGCTCTTGCCCTGCACATTGTGAGCATGAAATAGAATCTGGAGCCTTCCCCCAATCGGCTCCAGACTTCCAATTTACCTCCCATGAGTTTGACGAGGCTGCTTGAGATGCACAATCCCAGTCCAGTTCCTCCGTACTTTCTGCTGACGCTGCTATCTGCCTGCGTAAAGGGTTGGAACAGATTGGCCAGTTTTTCCTGTGCGATTCCGATTCCTGTATCCTTCACCGCGATATCGACCACCACTTGGTTGTCATCTGCATTCCCGGTTTGAATTTCCAAGCAGATCTCACCGCGATTCGTGAATTTCACGGCATTTCCCAGAAGATTATCCAGGACCTGCCTAAGCCGGTTTGGATCTCCGCGCACGATAACCGCTTCGTGCCCAGGAAATACAAGATTCATTTTCAAGCCCTTTGCCTTGGCTAGCTGTGACGCCAATGCAATCCTGTCCTCAGCCAATGCACGCAAGTCAAAGGCGACAATCTCAAGCTCCATCGCACCCGCATTGATCTTCGAATAATCCAAGATTTCACTGATGACATGCAACAAGCTGCGGGCACTTGATTCGATGATCTTCAAATACTGCTTCTGCTGCGCATTCAGCTGAGTCTCGCCCAAATTGCTCAAAAAACCGATGATTCCGTTCAAGGGCGTTCGAATTTCGTGGCTCATCTCCGCCAAAAATGCCCCTTCGCCTTCAGAACGCTCTTTGCGCTGGGCGTGCAATCGGGTCAAGTACTTCTCAATGTCACCGAGGTTCGCCAGAGGATGAAACCCCGCTGAATCATCTGCCCCGGACCATACCGCAAGCTGACAACTGATCTGATTCAGCTTCCGATGGTAGTCAAGCCAATAGATCAAACATCCAAAAATCCCCACCAGAACCAAGCCAAGAATCCATCCCAGCGAAAATACCTTCACATACAACGAACCACGCTCACCCTCCCATTCGCACATCCGAGACAAACTTTGCCATAAACTCGAATAACTGGCATAACGCTCCAAATCCTGAGAACGAAACGCAGACTTCCCCTGCTCGGATAAACGCGAAATCTCTTCGCGCAATTCAGATAGGTCAGAACGATGAAACTGAACCGATGGTCCAACCTTATCCAACATGCGACCCAACTCGTCAAGAGTGTCAACCAAACCCAACAAGTCACGCTGAATCATCTGGCGATCGCGAAGCTGATCCAGTGCCAGAACCTGCGCCTGAAACTCAACGGCCAAACCGCGAATCTGACCCGATACCGAAACCAAGCGAAGCCCGTGATGAATCCCAATCAACGAAATGATTGAAATCATCACGGATATAACACACAACAACAATAACTTGTGGGGTAGCTTCATCGTCCTAGAATCCTCCAGTTTGAGACCCACTCACATATTCCATAATGCAAAAAGAACAGCTAGGAAACAGTTCCGTTTTGCATGAAAAAAGCCTGCGAAAACGGTCTTTGCTTTCCGCTTTCCGCAGGCTCGTTGTTCAACAGGTCATTCTGCCTGGATCAGAAGCAGAAATTGACGATTGGGAAGAATGGAACGATCGATTCACGAATGATGTTCACCAATCCAACCTGGAAACCAATCATGAAATGTGTGTAGTTGATCAAGCCGATTTGAACGCCGTTCATCTCAGTCGTCGAATTGATAATGCCAATCTGAAGACCGCTTCCGACTTCGTCCGTCGAATTCATCAACACACCAATCTGGAGACCGCGGCTCTCGCCGGAAAGATTGAGCAATCCAACCTGGAAGCCACTAAAGCGTTCGTGTGCGCAGTTCACAAGGTTGATCTGCAACGCGGACGTATTGTTACTCGTCGAAGCTATACCTAAATCCACACCGACGATTGTTTCGTTTCCGCCGTAGGGAAGATTCAACTTCAAACCCGAAACGTCAATTTCTGGTGGAACGACCTGCAAGGACGGAGGCCAAATTGCAATCTGCAGCGGCGTCGTGTCATATGCCATGCAAGCTGTACCTACACCCATCAACAAGCTAATCAGCAACAATGCTCTTCTCATTCCTAATCTCCATTGATTAATGAATACAACAACTCAAAGTAACAAATATAGAATCTTAAAAATAACGTATATTGTAAAATTTGCCAATCGGCTTATGGAAAAAATCGGCGTTCCTGTACATTTTTTAGGGCATTCTGTTGCCGAAAATCGTACACATGCACATTTAGGAGCCGTTCACCGCAACAAGACCCTATAGCCCCCAGCCCCAATCAAAAACCTGACTGAAGGGAGGCACTAATATTTTTGTGCTTTTAGTCCACATCAACCCATTGCCGTGTCGCAATCGACTGTCGCACCTGCTCCATGAGTTTTTGGATATGGATTCCCTGATCCAATCCGGGGCATGCAGGTTTTCCGGCATGAACGCATTGCAGGAAATTGAACAGGCACTGCATGTGGCCACGGATCCAACCGATCGCGAACTTAGGACCCGGGAAGCCAGCTGGCTTGTCATAGCGTTGCCCGGTGTCAATCTTCGTCCAGCCTCGGCGCCCACCAATCGGTTTGTCAGATGTACTCAAATCGTAAAATTCAAGGTTATGTGGTGACATTCCATTGAAGCGCAACGCTCCCTTCGAGCCGTGGATCTCGACCCGAATCTCGTCTTCCGTGCCGGTTGCGATCTTCGAGGCGCTCACTGTGCCGTATGCTCCGGAAGGCAAACGGACCAGAACCTGCATGTTGTCCTCGGCTTCAACAGGAATCATCACGCTGGGATCGTCGGCAGACGGACGCTGGGCATACGCAATGTGGGACGTGCCCAAGATTGACGCAAAAGGACCTATCAAATACTCCGTCAAATCCAGGATGTGGCTTCCCAAATCCGCTATCACACCGCCGCCAGCCTGCTTTGAAAGCTTCCACTTCAACGGCGCCTTCGGATCGGCGCTGCCCGAATGCAAATAGGCTGTCCGAAACTCCAAGACCTCGCCAATCGCACCTTCTTCAATCAATTGACGCGCCCGCAATGACGTCGGATAAAACCGATTTTGCAAGGTCATTTGCGCAATTCCCTTGTAGTTTGGCAATGCCTGTTCGATTTGGAGCGCCTCTTCCAGGGTTGCCGTCAACGGCTTGTCGCAATAAATATGTTTTTGATGTGCCATTGCCGAGAGCAGCGCCTGGCAATGCTGGTCGTTCGGGGTACAAATATCGACGATATCGATGTCTGGATTTTCGGTAATTTCGCGGAAATCGGTTGTGATTTTGATATCATCACCCATTTTTGCCGCATTTTTCCTTGCGCTTTCCTCGTGTGCCGCGCAGACGATTGATATTCGCGAACGAAAATCGGATTGGTCAAAGAACAACGGGATATTGTTGTGGCCATAGGCATGTACCTTTCCGATGAAACCGCATCCAATCAAGCCAACTTTGTACGTTTTCATTTCACTATCTCTTATTTCAATTTCAGGTTTTGCCCAGCCTGATATGCCTCTTCCCAGGCGGGATTCTGCTTCACAGAGCCTTTCTCGTACGTGTCCCCGCTGACGACCATCCCCAATTCCTTCGAACCTTCATAGCACGCCAAAAAGCCACGCAATCCCGCTAGCGTGCCTGCCAGACTCTGCTCCGACTTTCCGTCGCCCAAAGTGATCAAATAGAAGAATTTCTTGTTCTTCATATTTGGATAGATGGCGAATGTGCGGTCGATCAACGCCTTCAACTGGGCGCTCATCGCGTAGAAATACACCGGGGTGGCAAGCACAATCACATCCGATTTCATCATCGCATCCAAGATTCCGGCGACATCGTCGTTCTGAACGCATTTTCCATTTTTCTTGCAAGCATAGCATGCGGTGCAGAATCCGATTGCCTTGCCGGCAAGTTGAATCTTATTGACCTGATGCCCTGCTTCAAAAGCTCCTTTTGCAAACTGGTCGCAAAGCAAATCCGAATTGCCGCCCTTACGCGGACTTGAGGAAATCATCAGTATGTTCATTTCAATACCTCCTTTAAAAAAATTGCCTTAGGAGTCGTTCTTCGGTACCCAACGTCTTCTCCGTGTGCTTTCGGGACGCTTCCTATCGGACTTGAAGTGGATTCCATCAAACGGGAGCGTTTCTCGCACTGCATCCCTGAATGCCTTTGTGTTCGCAACCGTCAATTCGTCGCTACCAGTGAATACCACAGATCCGCATGAGCAGGTCAAGCAAAACACCAACGGGCACTCACCGCGATGCTCCGATACCAAACGCTTCAACGATTCCAAATCAACGTCGCACAAACTCTGCTCGCGAAGACGCAAGTGAATCGAACTCGCAAACAAATCAGGAGCAACCTCCAAGGGAATCAAACGCTGACCAAAAAGCTTCATGGGCTCATCTTCGTCTCGACGAGATATCTCGCCCTCAACAAATACAGCAGTCGATTCCGTAAATACATTGGGATACTCCTGCAAAATCCGTTGGTACGCCTCGTTGAAAACCAGGCACTCCATCGTCGTCTCGCGAGTCTCCAAGGTCAAAATTACCCAGGGCTTGCCGTCATTCTTCGATACCCTCTGATCTACATTTGCCAAATAGGCGCCGACGCGAACCATCGTGCCATTCGGCAATCCATTGAGCTCCGACAAGTCGTCGGACTGGAACGTATCGATCACCTTCTGGTATTCTCCGATCGGATGCCCGCTCACATAGAATCCCAGCAATTCCTTTTCGTAGTCCAGCTTTTCCTTCAGCGGCCACTCCGGAATATCCGGTACCTGGGTTTTGGTGGCGAGTTGATCCTCCGGCTCCAGCAAATCGAACAGCGACCGCTGACCGGATTTCTTGTCCTTCAAGGTTTGCTGTGCCTGCGCCAGCGCATCATCGGCCATCGCCAGCAACTGGGAGCGCTTCAGACCAAAGCAATCCATCGCACCAGCCTTGATTAGATTTTCCATCAAGCGCTTGCCATTGCCTTCGACACGCTCGCAAAAATCGTTGATGTCCTTGAATGGACCATCCTTCTTGCGAGCCTCGATGATTCCATTGACGACTTGCTGTCCTACACCGTGGATCGCAGCCAAGCCAAAGAAAATCTTGTCGTCTGAGACCGAGAATCCAACGTCGCACACATTGATGTCCGGCGGCAATATGTTGATCCCCATTTGACGGCATTCCTTCAGGAAGAACGACATCTTCTCCGCGTTTCCAAGTTCGCTCGTCAGAACTGCCGCCATGAATTCCGCAGGGTAGTTCGCCTTCAAATACGCCGTTCGATACGACAACAACCCATACGCCGCACTGTGGGATTTGTTGAATCCGTATCCGGCAAAGACCTTGATCTTCTCCCAGATGTTGTCCAGCGTCTGCTTGTCATTCCCTTTTGCGACACCACCCTCGATAAACTTTTCGTACATGCTCTCCATGATCTTGATCTGCTTCTTTCCGATTGCCCGGCGAAGAATGTCAGCCTGGCCAAGCGTGAATCCTGCCACGGCCTGGACGACCTGCATGATCTGTTCCTGGTAAAGCATGATGCCAAAGGTCTCGGACAGCAACGACTCCATCACGGGCACATCGTAGTCGCAAGGCTCGCGACCAGCCTTCCGGTCGATGAACGACTGCATGAACTGCATCGGACCCGGGCGGTACAGGGCGATCAGCGCAATGATGTGCTCCAGCTTCTCGACCCCGAACCTCCTGCATAGATCCTGCATCCCAGTCGATTCCAGCTGGAACACGGCGACCGTTGCGCCACGGTTCAGCAGCGCATATGTTTTCGGATCGTCATTTGGGATTTCGGAGCTTTTCAGCTTGATTCCCTTGGAGGCTTCAATCAAATCCAAGGTATCCTGGATGATTGTCAATGTGCGCAATCCCAGGAAGTCCATTTTCAGCAATCCGAGCTGTTCGCAAGGTATCGCCGGAAATTGGGTGATCGGCTCATCGCTTGCGCCCTTTGAAACCGGAACGATTTCTGCCACTGGCATGTCGCAAATGATGACACCAGCTGCGTGGATTGACATGTTTCTGCTCAATCCCTCCAGGATCTGCGCGAACTTCCACAGTTCCTGATATTCTGGTTCGTTATCGACGATGGTCCGCAAATCCTCGCTGTCCTCGTATGCCTTCGCCAGCGTCATCTTTGGATCCGCCGCAATCAGCTTCGTCAAGCGGTTTCCATCGTCGAAACTCAACCCCAAGGCGCGAGCCACGTCCTTGATCACGGCCTTTGCCTTCAGTGTCCCGAAAGTTCCAATCTGAACAACGTTCGCCGCACCATACTTTTCGCGAACATATTCGATAACCTTGTAGCGACGACGCTCGCACAAGTCAATGTCAAAGTCAGGAGGGCTGACGCGATCGGGATTCAAAAATCGCTCGAACAGCAAATTGTATCGTAATGGCTCAATGTCCGTAATATGAAGCAAGTAGGCGACAATTGAGCCGGCGCCGGATCCACGACCGGGTCCCACGGGAACGCCAATGCGATGAGCGTAGTTCAAAAAGTCCCAGACCACAAGGAAATAGCTGATGAAGTTCGTGCGCTTGATCACGTCAATCTCGTAATTCATCCGGTCGATCACGGCTTGTTGTTCCGGGGTGAACGACGACGCCTTGGTGTCGATTCCATACCGTTCCAGGAGCGCTTCGTTGCAGAGCATCCTCAGGTATTCCTCGCGGTCGCCACCGCCGGGGACGGGATACTCGGGATAGTGGTTTGCGGGGGGCTTGTCGTCAACAGTCGGCAAATGGACATCGCAGCGCATGGCGATATCGACGGTATTCGAGATTGCCTCCGGCAGCTCCGGGAAGAGCGCCGCCATTTCGTCTGAATTCTTAAAATAGTACCCTTCCCCCTCGAACCGCATCCTGTTCGGATCCTTCATTGTCTTCTGTGTACCGATGCACAAAAAGACCTCGTGCGCCTCTTTATGTTCGCGGAGCAGGTAGTGCGAATCGTTGGTCACCACCATTGGGAGCCCTTTGCGTTTCGCCTGCTCGATCAAGAACTTCGATGCGGTTTCCTCCTCGGGAATCCCATGCCGTTGCAGTTCGATATAAAATCTGTTTTCCCCGAAGATGCTTGCGTACTCGTCAATAGCTTTGATTGCGCCACGTTCGTCGCCATCCAGGAACCTTCTTGGGATTTCGCCGGAGATGCAGGCGCTCAGGCAAATAATTCCTTCGTTGTACTGTCGAAGCAAGTCCTTGTCGATTCTTGGGTGGTAGTAGTATCCACGCAGCCAAGCTTCTTCATTGAGATGGCATAGGTTTTGGTATCCCTTGTAGTTTTCCGCCAGGCAGATCAAGTGGAATCCCTGGTGATAGCGCTGGGTTGCTTCCTTCTGCAAATACGACCCCGGGGCAACGTAAAATTCGCATCCGATGATCGGGCGGATACCAAACTTCTTGGCTTGAGTCGAAAGCTCAAACGCGGCGCTCATGTTCCCATGGTCGGTGATGGCCAAGGCAGGCATCCCAAACTCTTTTGCCTTCTCAAGCAATCCACTGACCTTCGCGGTCCCATCCAGCAAGCTATAGTCGCTATGTACGTGCAAATGAACAAACGGTACAGGCATCCGAACTTTCCTCCTGACAGGCTTTTCCTCCTGGTGTCCAATGAATTCCGATTCGCCCGAAGAACAAACCTGACAGGACGCCACTAAACGCTTTCGTTTCTTCTAACATAACTCACAAATTTCCCCTTTGCAATGAATGGAACGAAAACGTCAAGGGCATCAAGAATTCGTAAAAACTACCTTGCCGACTTTGTCATACTCCTCAATTCAATGCTCGTGTTCAGATTGCACCCCCACGGAAAACACAACCATCGTTTGCCATTAACTTTTATTACATGTCCACCAACTGTTGCACATGCATCGCGTGCACTGAATTTACTAAGGTTACACGGGCACACGGGATATGGCATGAGCAGATTCATTGAGTTTTATTCCATAAGTTTCACCGAGTACCTTTATCGCTAGATGCCCTGCGAAAGATTTTGCCAATTTTTCTACGTCTTCGATCGAAATGTCATTGTCAAGAATTAATCCTTTCGAAAACTTGCTAAAAACAGCTTTAATCTTATTGCGGTTTATTTTATAGTAACGAGGTATGTTATTGTATCGTTCGATTAGACCGCAGCTGTCCAAGTTCGACAAGGCTTGATCCAATTCAAAACTTTCAGGAAAAAGCTCTCTTTCCCTAAAGTTGAATTTTGCCATGACCTTGGGGTTTTCTTTTTTCAACATGTAGAAAGCACGATGGATCGTTTCTCGGTCTGAAGTAAAAGTATCATCATCAATTTCTGCTAATTCAAGCAGTGCGATAATAATATCATCTGCCGCCAATCTCAGTTTCATTATTTTTCTCCTTTCATTGATTACCCATTTTCCCCATGATCCTAAAAAAAGCAGTTGATATCGTGACGCCCGTCAATTGGCTAAACAAGGCATGAGCAGCCAGGGCGCTTGCAGTATATCCGAAGGAGATTATCATAGTGCAGGTACTCGCAGAACGTCACGCTTTTAGTGCGTGAATAGCCTCGGAGAGGCGATATCATGACTAACCCCTGGTGAAGCTGTGCGGAGCACAGCGGAACCTGGGGCTCGCCACCCCCACAGGACCGGAGCCCCGGAGGGGCGGCACTGTCATGCCGTCGATATGCGCTGAGGCAAATGAAGGCACTTGAGCCAACGCCTTTGATTTTCTTTTGATCCGCAATGTCGACGCCGGTTCATGTGTCGCCTTTCCAAGGCTTTGATTTCGGGGGATGCCTTGCCTCTCCGAGCTTAATACATTGCGCTGGAAGGACTTATGCCTTATAAAAGAGATATGTTTTCCTACAAAAACCGATTAAGAGGCGAAAACAACCTGACGCTTATGGGGCTTCAGCCCGGGGACAGGATGCCCCCATGCAGGGCGCCTTGTAAAGGCGCAACAGAAGACCGACGCACTTCAATTCACCAGCATGGTGAACGGAACGAACTTTATAACTATTTGAAAATCAATCTATTAGAACTGAAAATCTAGTTTCAACTGCTTTATTTAGGCTAAACGCTTTCGTTTCTTCTAACATAACCCACAAATTTCCCCTTTGCAATCAATGAAACGAAAACGTCAAGGGCATCAAGAATTCGTAAAACCCTACCTTGCCGGACGAGGTCTCCCATCGCGATAATGCCCCTTGTGATGCGGTGGTGGCGGCGGACGATGAGCAGGCCTGGCATGACGCTCAACCCGAGGAGGACCATAGGGGCGAGGAGGATGATGACAGTGATGGTGATGATGGCAACCGACTAACGAAACTGACATAACAACAACTAATGATAACAACCATGCTTTTTTCATTGCCTTCCCCCTGTTTGGCTTGACTTGACTTTTCCACGCCCCCATGATTCATCTCAATCCTGAAAATTAATAGGTCTACCCCTTCCATTTTTCTAGTCCTTTCCATTTCACAATGATTTTTTGGTACTGGTCCCTTGTGGCAAGCGATCATGACATTCAGGCTTTCCCCTTCACGCACAAAACTTTACGGGTTGAAAACTTGAATTTTCCGCTTAAAATGCGATTGTTTTATTTTACACAATTTTGGGCAAGAGCATGAGGTTTTTGGTATCATGGACAGCATTTTCATTGTCATACCAAGCTACAACGAAGGAGAAGTCCTTCGTGACACGGTTTCGTCCTTGCAATCGCTACCCTACGAGATAGTCGTTGTCGACGACGGTTCCAAGGTTGATTCCCGCCTGATGCTTGCCGGGTTGCGGGTTCATTATTTGCGTCATCCCCTCAATCTCGGCCAGGGCGCAGCTCTCCAAACCGGAATGGATTATGCCTTGGAAAAAGGCGCTGACGCGGTCATCCACTTCGATGCAGACGGCCAGCATGACCTCAATGACATCCCAACCTTCCTCAATGCCCTCGAAAATGGAGCCGATGTCGTGCTGGGATCACGATTCCTTAGGGCTTCCGACCTGGAACACGTTCCGAAAGGAAAACGGCTTCTCTTGCGAGGAGCAAAAATCATCAATGGAATCTTTACGGGAATATGGCTGACCGATGCACACAATGGATTCAGGGCACTGAATCGAAAGGCGCTGGAAGCCATCGACTTGACAGAAAACAGAATGGCGCATGCGACTGAAATCCTGTCGCTGATCAAAGCTGCGAAACTGAAAGTCCAGGAGGTCCCGGTCACGATTCGCTACACGGAATACTCGCAGGCAAAGGGACAGAAATGGACCAATTCAATCAACATCCTGATTGATCTGATTTTGAGCAAGCTTTTTTGACGGAGCGGAAATATGCCATTTGTCCTACTCATAGCAGGTGTTATTGCATTGTCAGTGGTGACCTACTTGCTTTGGATGATGTTTGGAAAATAGTCGCAACAGAGGAGACATACTTGTGAGTTGGATTCAATTATTATTAATCGTCGGGCTTGTTCTTCTTGGCTTTTTGGCCGGGCTTGTTTTGCGGAACAAGTTGTTTGGCCGCTTGTTTTTCACGGGAATGTTCCTGTTGGGCATCATTTTTGTCGTATGGCCCGATCTGACGACTGCCCTTGCGCAACTGATCGGCGTAAATCGAGGAACCGATCTGCTTCTTTACCTATTGATCATCGCTGTTTTTTTCGGCGGTTTGTGCATCGTCGCAAAATGCCGTCAACAGGACAGGCGCATGACCTTGCTTATTAGAAAACTGGCAATACGTGATTCAGAAATCAATCCCAAATAACCCACAGGAGGTACAAGATGTCTTCGAAAGTCTTTGCATTGATCGCAGTGACGGCATTCCTCTTCGCATCCGCCTTGACCGCCCAGGACAACTGGGAAGTCGTCAAGCAAGTCCAGAAAATCAACGTCGAATCACAACCCAACCTCATCACCAAGGACGCCGAATGGAAGCCTTGGGAACAAGGATTCGAAAAACAAGGAGATCTGATTGTTTGCGACAACGGGACTGACTCCAGCAACATACGCGGCGCCGGAACCATCGTCGTCTTGAACCAAACAATACCGGCATCAATCAGGGCAACTGCAAAAGCCAAAGGCGAAAAAGTCAGCGGAAACCCTGACAGCAACTACTCGCTCTACCTGGACATAACCTACCAGGACGGCACGCCACAATGGGGAGTCATCGACGTGTTTCCTACCGGGACACATGATTGGAAAGAAGCCGTCGTCGATTTCATCCCTGAAAAGCCAATCAAACACGTAAACGTCTATGTCCTGCTCAGGAACCATGCCGGCAAGGCCAGCTTCAAGGACATCACCCTCAGGGAAAGCAAGGAAGGAGCCAATGTCAAGAAATTCGACGGCTCGCCGCTCAAAAGCTGGAAACCCTACAAGGGATTCCATATCAGAAACTTCGGCGAAGATAGCGACTTCTACGGCTTCGGCGGGCAGGATCCCTACGGCGTCCAGCTGAAGACGACAGAAACCACGGACCAAGACGGAGTACGCCGCATCGAAGCCGACTTCCTGGCAACCGACACCTCGAAGGACCTCTGCCTTCAAATCGCCTACTCCCTCCCCTTGGAAGGAACCGGCTGGCAATGGCTTGAGCACACCCGCCAGCGCGAAGCCGCCACAGGCCGCTACGAATTCACGGAGACCTCGGTTACGAATCACGGCGGAACAGGTCGCCTGTCCTACTGGCCCTTTGGCGCGGTTGCGAAGGACGGTCGTGGTCGTGCCTTGGCGATTGACATGTTCACTCCTGCCCATCATCGTTGCGGATTCAATAGTGCCTTGAACGAGCTTTACATTGTTTTTGACGTCGCCTTGACCAAGGAACAGCCCAAGGCGACCCTCAAGCTGGCCCAGTTTGACTTTGACGCCTCCTGGGGCTTCCGTTCCGCCTACGCCGCTTTGGTCAAGGCGTTCCCAGCGGCATTCGTCAACAGGATCGAAAACCAGGGCAACTGGATGGCGTTCGCTCCCATCAGCAAGGTCGAGGGCTGGGAGGACTTCGGCTTCGCCATCAAGGAAGGCATCGATGAACCCAAGTGGGATGACGACCATGGCATCCTAACCTTCAGATATACAGAACCCTTGACCTGGTGGATGAACATGGATCCGACTAAGCCGCGGGAGTACGAAGACGCCCTCGCAAAGGCGCGCGAACTGGAGGCAAAAGGAAACAAGCAAGCCATGGCGCTCTTCGCCAGCGGGCACAAGACACTGGATGGAAAATTCTCTTCACGCATATCCAACACCCCCTGGAGCACGGGAGCGGTCTGGAGCATGAACTCAATGCCGGGAATCCCAGGAGAGGTCACCGACTTCAAGAACAAGTGGAACGAAGACAGAAAAAGTACCTACACAAGAACTGATATCAATTACAAGCTGGATGGCGAATACATCGACTCCAGCGAAGGATATGTCACACAGACGATCGACTACGACAGAACGCGCTTCCAATACGCCAAGGCGCCAATCTGCTTCGACCGCCAGGCAAACCCGGGGATTTTCACAGGATTGATTGCCTACGAGTACGTCAGGCAGATTTCCGAGGATGTCCACGCTTTGGGCAAGCTGATGATGGCGAATTCCACCCCGTCAAGGCTCTGGTTCCTGGCACCCTGGCTCGAAGTGATGGGATCAGAAATGAACTGGAACTACAATGCAAAATGGCGCCCACCTTCAGATACCGTCCTGTTCTACAGACGAGCAATCTGCGGACCAAAACCCTATTGCATCCTGCAAAACTCGAATTTTGACGATTTCGGGCTGGAGCAATCCGAGCTTTACATGAAACGTTCCCTCTTCTACGGATTCTATCCAAGCTACTTTAGCGCCGACGCCTCAACCAAGCACTACTTCAAGAATCCTGCCCTGTACAACCGCGACCGCCACCTGTTCAAGAAATACGTTCCGCTCTGCAAGCTGGCGGGCGAAGCAGGCTGGGAATCGATCACGCTGGCGCATTCCTCAAATCCACAAGCCATTTGGCTGGAACGATTTGGAGAGAAGTACTACACCGTCTTCAATGGATCCAGCGAAACCGCTTCGGCAACGATCTCCTTTGACAAGCCCATAGCCAAGCTGATCGACCGAGTTTCGGGCAAGGAATACACCGTGTCAGGCAAATCCATCTCCGTTACCCTCAATTCCGAGGATGTGATGCTCCTGGAAGCCATCCAATAATCAAACACAGGAGAACAAAAATGCCTTCAAAATCATCGCTTCTGGCAATCACCCTTTCACTGGCCATGTCGATTATCGCGCAAGCACAAAACGTGGTCAAGGAAACACTGGACATAAACCAAGCAAACGCACCTAACCTAATCGGCGAAAACACAATCTGGAGAGCATACCAGGAAGGCTTCGCAAAGCAGGGCGATGTCTTCGTCTGCGATAATGGCGATGACGTCAAGCGCCATGCCGGAGCCGTGACCGTCATCCAGCTCAATCAGGACAAGCCATACCCAATCTGGGCATCAGCCACAAGCAAGGCAGTCAATGTCTCAGGTTCCCCTGACTCGAGCTACTCCATCTATATGGACCTGACCAACATGGACGGATCACACCAATGGGGAGTCATCAATACATTCTCAACAGGAACACATGACTGGGAAACCGTCGAAGTCCTCTATGTCCCCGACAAGCCAATCAAGCTGGTCTCCCTTAACCTCCTGCTCAGAAACCACGCAGGAAGAGCCGAATTCAAAGACGTCATCTTCCGCGAATTCAAGGATGACGTGACCAGGTTCGACAGGGTTCCCATCAAGTCCTGGAAACCATCGCCGGGATTCCAGATCCGAAACGTATCAACCAAAAGCGACTTCTACGAAGCAACCGAAGGAATGCCATTCGGAGTCAAGATCCAACCCAAGGAAACTGTTGACGCACAAGGAATTAGACGCATCGAGGCGACGCTTGAGGCGACCGATACATCCAGCGACCTGTGCCTGCAACTAGTTTATGCGGTTCAGCTGCAAGGAAATAACTGGAACTGGACCTCCCTTTCAAGAACAGATCAGAAGCCCATTGAACAAATCGAGTATTCGACAAACAACGCCAGCTTGCAGGGCGCAGGAGGCGGTCTTGCCAGATGGCCCTTTGCGGCAGTCGTTGACGGCTCCCGGGGCATCGGTCTTTCGCTTGACCTTTTCCATCCCGCCCACCATCGGACAGGCTACAATACCGACACCAACGAACTCTATGTCGTCTATGACATTGCCTTGACCAAGGAGCAGCCCCGTGCATTCGTCAAGCTGGCTCAATTTGAGTTTGACGGAACCTGGGGGTTCCGCGGCGCGATTGAAGGACTCTACAAGACTTTCCCCAATGCTTTCCTCAATAGGATCGAGAAGCAGGGAATCTGGATGGCATTCGCCAAGATCAGCGAAGTCCAGGATTGGCAAGACTTCGGCTTCAGAATCAAGGAAGGGAACAATGAAACCGATTGGGATGACAAGAACGACATCCTGACCTTCAGATATACCGAGCCGATGACCTGGTGGATGAAAATGGACCCGGAACTCCCAAGAACCTACGAACAGGCGCTCAAGCACGCCGAAACACTCGCCGAAAAAGGAAACAACTGGGCGATTGCTTTCCTCAAGTGCGGACACAAGACAAAAACCGGGGAACGTCCGCACAAATTGTTGGATACGCCCTGGTGCAACGGAGCAGTCTGGAGCATCAATTCAATGCCGGGATTCCCAGGCGAAATCAGCCACTTTAAGTTACAATGGAACGAAAAGATCATCGATTTCCTCTACGGTCCTAACGCCAAGGGGAACCTGGATGGCGAATACGTTGACTCCAGCGAAGGATATGCCACTGCGGTAATGGATTACGACAGGGAGCATTTCGCCGTCGCACAGACCCCACTCACCTTCGACACGTCAGACAAAGCGCCCGGCATCCACAAGGGTCTGATCTCGTTCGAGTACATCAGGAGACTGGAACAAGACGTTAGGAAAATGGGCAAGCTGATGATGGCAAACTCGACACCAGGGCAATACTGGTGGCTCGCACCCCTCCTTGATGTCATGGGCACGGAATGGAACTGGAACCGTGGCGGAAAATGGAGTCCGCCAGATGACCATGCCATGCTCTACAGGCGCATCCTGTGCGGACCTAAACTCTATAGCATCCTCCAAAATACGAACTTCGATGAATTTTCCTACGAATGCTCCGAACGCTACATGAAACGATGCCTCTTCTATGCATTCTACCCAAGCTACTTCAGCGCTGACGCATCAAGCAATCACTACTTCAGAAATCCTGATCTCTACAATCGCGATAGACCCCTCTTCAAAAAGTACCTCCCGCTCTGCAAGTTGGCGGGCGAAGCAGGCTGGCAACCGATAACCCATGCAAAATCTTCAAAACCCGAAGAAATCTGGATCGAGCGGTACGGAGACAATATCTACACCGTCTTCAATGGCTCCGAAGAATCCGCTTCGGCGACCATCTCATTTGACAAGCCTGTCGCCAAGCTGATCGACCGGGTCTCAGGCAAGGAATACACCGTGGCAGACAAATCAATCTCCATAACCCTCGACTCCGAGGACGTCATGCTCCTCCAGGCAATCGAGTGACGACACCATGCGCTTTTCACTGGTCACAATCTGCAAGAATTCACAACGCACGCTGGGACGGACAATCGAATCCGTCCTGGCTCAGAAGACCTTGCCTGACGAGTACATCTTCGTCGATGGAAACTCAACGGATCGAACCCAGGACATCATTGACGAGTACGTGCCTCGCCTTGGCGACAAGGGAGTAAAGGCAATCAGCCTCAAGCAAGTGGACGCCCCGGGAGAAGCCGGCATACCAGTCGCCTGGAATCAGGGCATCAAAACCGCGACAGGCGACGTCATCGCACTCCTGAACAGCGATGACTGGTACGAGCCGACGGCGCTGGAAAGCGTCGCAACCGCCTTTCAACAATCGCCTGACGCAGGCGTTGCTTCGGCACCGGTGAACTTCCTCGACCAGGCGGGCAAGGTGGTCTCGACCTCATTTCCCAAGTGCCTTTGCCTTCTTCCCATTCTGATGCCGGTTCCCCATCCTGGACTTTTCGTCAAGAAGTCAACCTACGACCGACTTGGCCTGTACGATACATCCTACAGGATCTCGGCGGATTACGATTTCGTCTGGAGACTCGCCAAAAACAAGGTGGAATTCGCATACATCAAAGCGCCTCAAGTCAATATGGAGCTGGGAGGATTGGCCAACGCAAACCGAAAACCAGCACGGGACGAAACTAGAAACATCGCAACAAAACACCAGCCCTACAACCCAATCCCCTACGTCGCATGGATTGCAAGAACAATTCTCAACCGATAGGAAAAGCCATGAAAAAAGCACACTACATTTCAGGTACGCACTGGGATCGTGAATGGTACAGGACATTCCAGGAATTCAGGCTGCTCTTCGTCGAACTCGTCGACGATCTTTTGGATTTGATGGAAAGCAATCCCGACTTCAAGTATTTTCACTTTGACGGGCAGACCTGCGTCCTTCCGGACTATCTTGAGTTGCGTCCAGAGAACAAGGATCGCCTTGCGGCTCTGATTCAATGCGGTCGCATTTTGGTCGGGCCTTGGTTTACGATGCCGGATCTGTTCTGCCCTGGCGCGGAGGCGTTGGTTCGGAATCTGTTGATGGGTCAGCGGATCGCCACCGAGTGGGGAACCAAGGCGATGCCCGTCGCCTACACCTGCGACATGTTTGGCCATCCCTCTCAAATGCCCCAGATCTATCGTGGCTTTGACTTGGAGTACTGCGTATTGGGCCGTGGCACCAACGAGTTCGACACCCCGGCATTCTTCAATTGGCGTGCCCCTGACGGCACGGACGTGTTCACCTTCAAGCTCCAAGACGCCATCGGATACGGGGCATTCTGCGCCGCCAGGCAAGTCCTGGAAGCGGGAGACGCAGACATCGAAAAGGCAAAGGCCGCACTCAAAAGCTACATCGACCACGAAATCTCAAGAACCAACGGCGACACGCTCTGCCTGATTGACGCCATCGACCATGCCCCGCCGGCAACAGACGCACCCAAGTACATCCAAACCGCCGAAGCAGCCTGCCCAGGAGTCTCGGTCAAGCACTCTACCCTGCCTGAATTCTTCAAGGACGCCGTAAAAACCGCACGTGACGTGCCAGTCAGGCAACGCGAACTCAGGGATCCGGCACGAAACAGGCACGGATATCTATGGCTTATCCCAAATTGCGTCTCGTCCAGGGCAAGAATGAAAAAAGCCAACGACGAATGCCAGGCGCTCCTCGAACTCCAGGCAGAACCATTCTTCGCGATCGCCGACGACCTGGGCTTCAAGCCAGCACCAAAGCTAATGCTCAATGTCGCATGGCAAACACTCCTGCTCAATCACGCACACGATTCGATCTGCGGATGCTCAATCGACCAGGTCCACAGGGATATGATGTATCGGTTCGACCAGGTCAGCCAGCTGGCAACCCAACTGAAGGTCAGGGCATTCGGACACCTGACAACGCGAGCCAAAAACCTGGCGAAAAACAACCATGAGTTCATGACCACCCTCGGCAATTCCCTGCCCTACCCCAGGCGCGGCCCCGTTGTAACGACGATTGACTTCCCCCACGATTGGCCATCGAAATTCCACGATGCCTTCCGCGCCCAAGCCTACAATGCCTTTATCCTCGAAGACGAAAACGGCAACAAGATCAACTACCAGATTCTTGACATCCAACGGGAATTCGGCGAGAGGACGCAATTTGCACGCATGGGCTGGGGTGGCAATGCCCAAAGCGGCTCGCGCTACAAGGTCGCCGTGGACATCGACCTGCCTGCCCTGGGATTCACGTCCTTCGTGGTCAAGCCCGCTCCGATGCTCCAGCGCACCGTCGGCTCCCTCAGAGTCGCTCCCAACGCTGCCGAAAACGACGCCCTGAAGTTGATCGTCAATCCCAATGGGACGTTGACGATCATCGACAAGCTCAATGGGAATCAATTCAACGACTTGCTGACCTTCGAGGATCGTTCTGAAATTGGCGATGGTTGGTTCCACGGTCACACGATGTCTGACGAGATTGCGCTTTCCACCGGTGCCCAGGCTCAGATTTCCGTTGTCGAGGACGGTCCCCTGTCCGTCACCTTCCGGATTCAGGTTTCGATGAATTTGCCCAAGCGTTACAATTGGCACACTGAGCATCGCTCGGCGGCCCGCGAGGATCTGCTCATCGTATCGTTGGCGACTCTCAGGAAGAACGCCACCCAGGTCGAGGTCACGACCACGGTTCACAACACCATCGAGGATCATCGCCTCAGGGTTCTCTTCCCCTCCGGCGCCAAGAATGCGACCACATGGTTTGCCCACCATCCCTACGATTTCGTGGAGCGAAACATCGCCATCCGTGCCGAGACCGCAGATTGGTCCGAAATGGATCAAGCGGAAAAGCCTTTCCTGAACATTCAGGCTGTTGGCGATGACAAGCAGGGACTGGCGTTTATCTCCGCAGGAGCAATGCACGAAGGCGGCGTCGTTGACGACCAGGTCAGAACCATCCAGACAACCCTCTTCAGATCATACCGAAGAACCGTCAATACCCCAGGCGAACAGGATGGACTCGAACTCGCAGACCTGACATTCACATTCGCGCTCAAACCCTACAAGGGTAAACTTCCCGCCGCCGACCTGGCGCAGGCAATGCTCAAGCTCCAAGCACCAATCATCTCAAGGTTTACAGGAAAAACCTCCTCGGGCTACCCGCCAATCAACGGCGATGGAGACACGACACAATCGTTCATGCAACTGCTTGACGGAAAACTCGTATTCTCGACATTCAAGCCCGCCGACGATGGAAACGGATACATCCTCAGGCTCTGGAACCCAACCGATCAGCAACTCTCGGAAAGGGTCAGGCTCTGGAAGCAACCCGGCAACATCCAACTCGTCAACTTGGCTGAAAAACCACTTGGAGAAACACTGGCTGCCGCTGACAAAGTCGTCACCATCAGCGCGGCGCCGCATAAAATCGTCACCATCAGGATTCTAGATTGAACCAAATAACAAGGGAGACACCCGATGAAACACTGTGCAATACTCCTGACCCTTGCGCTTCTGGCATCAACTCATGCGCAAACCGTCAGACAAATCAGAGTCAATGACACCCCGGGACCACGAGGTTCCTTGACGCTCGGCGGGGAATTCCCAGGCGCAAAAGGGGAATTGACGCTCAGCGATGAAGCCGCAAAGTTGGATTTCGACCTGACCAAGGGCAACTACATCGGATTTGTCCAGCCAGTCAACCTCCCAAAAGGAACCACAACCCTGACCTTCAAGGTCAAGCCAACCGTACCTGAGACGCGATTCTTCATCAGAACCATGGACATCAAGGGACAGCAGCATATGAGAAGAATCGCTGGCTTCAGCAAGCCGAACCAATGGACGACCCTGCAAACCGATTTGTCCAAGTTCGAGGCCTCCTGGGGCAAACACGAAAAAATAATACATTGGCCAATTACCGAGATTGTCATCGGAATCGAAATCAGCAGAGCCAAGGCGCCAATCGGTTCATTTGAACTCAAGGACTTGGAAGTCACCACGACGGCATCTGTCAAGGAGCTCCCCAATATCATTTTGAACAATGTGAGCGATCGCTTTGGATTGCTGTTCTATCCTGACGAAAACCCATCCTTCAAGTACAAGCTCGCCACAAGGGAAAAGGGCAGGTCAACCAAGTTCGACGTGACCCATACCGTCAAAAACTGGCTCGGCGAGACATTCTACACGGAAACCCAGAAGGCGACTGGCGAACAAACCTTGTACACGTGCGTCCTGACTCCCGACAAGCTCAAGAACCAATTCGGATCGTTCCAGATTGAGATTACAGCCCAGAACCCCGACAATCCCGATGACAAGCAAACCTTCTCGCTGTGGTTCGGGCGTCTCCAAGGCTCCAATCCCAAGCCCTGCCCGTTCATAGGCGTCGGCACACATCCGGGACATGGTTGGGGGCACGGCGATCTTCGGTTGGTCGATATTCTTTCCGCCGCGGGAATCGGCAATGTCCGCGACGAAATCCATTGGGGATCAGTCGAAACCAAGAAAGGCGAATATACCGTTCCACAACGTGGCATCGACTACGTCAACAAACTCAACGAGCGCGGCATTCGCTTCAACTACTGCATGACCTATGGCAACAACCTCTACGAAAATCCTTGCGATCCCCATGGCTTCGCCAACTTCGCCGCATACATGGGGAATTTTTTCAAGGACAAGAACATCACGTTTGAGATTTGGAATGAGGCCTACAACTTCCAATTTGGCAAGCGCTATCCTGGAGTTACGGATGGCTATCCCAACTGGGTTCGCAAGTTCGTTGAGCTTTCCCTGGAAGCGAAGCGTGCGATCCGCAAGGTCAATCCCAATGCGGACATTGCCGTATGCGCCGAGGACGTTGAACGCTCACTGATCATGCAAATCGAACTGGGCATCGCCGACGATCCCAGGGATATCATCTCATTCCACCCCTACTGCCACGGACAACCAAGACCGGAAAGGGAAATGTTCCTCAAGGACAACGGAGCCAAAATCCGGCAGCTCTGCGAAAAGCACGGCGGCGCAAAACGATTCATCATCACCGAAGCAGGCTGGACGACCTACTCCGGCGAAATGGAATACCTGGCGATCGCAGGAGGATATCCCCGATCGTCCTATGTCCATCAAGCACAATACCTTATCAGAATGTACCTCACGGCAATCGCCTCAGGAGTCGAATACGCTTGCCAATATGATTTCAAGAACGACGGCAACAACCGCTCATACACCGAGCATAACTTCGGAATCGTGCACCAGGACTACTCGCCAAAGCCATCGCTCCTGGCTATCGCCCACTTGACCAGACTCCTCGAAGACGCGACATTTGTCGAAAACCTCGCACAAGACCCGAGGCAATTCTCCTTGTATCACTTCAAGGACAAGAACAAGCGCGACCTTGTCGCAGCATATGTGATCAATGGGGAAAAGTCATTCGAATTCCCATGCGCAGGCGATGTGAAAATCATCGACCTCCAAGGAAATCCAATCAAGCCGACAATCAAGAACGGAAAACTCGCCATCACCCTGACGGAAATCCCAGTCTATATCTACGGGCTTGACCTGAATAACATCAGCCAGCACGCACGATTGGAACTCATCCAAAAGTCAAGCCAAACCTTGATCGGAGATCTCATTACCTTCCAAGTCAACCTGACCAACAGAATCGGGAAAACCGCCGAAAAGGCAACCGCTTCCTACACATTCAACCCGGCGCCCAAGGACTTCAAGCCGATTGCCTGGGACCTGACAACCAATCTCCCCAACAAGGCAACATTCACGACATTGCTCGCAGCAAAGCTGGATGCTCAAAACTGGTCCGAACTCAACGGAAAAAACGTCGAACTAATCGTTACGTGCGACGTCGATGGAATCACCGCCGAATCTAAGCTCGTCTTCCAACCTTCAATGCCGATCATAGCCAACGCAAACGCAATCATCCGAAAAAACAACCAACTCAAAATCCCGATTACCTTCAACAACACGGCTCGACGAAGGGGCACAATCGAAATCGAACCCATCTCCGAACAAATCAAAAACCTCAAAAAGGCTTCATTTGAACTCAATGGAGATGAATGCCAAGTCGTTTACTTGAACATCGAGGGAAATACAATCCCGGACAATCCTACTTTGACCCTGAACGCAAAACTCAGCAGTGGCTGGCAACATACATTTACCTCCCAACTCGCAAACGCGATCATCCCTAAAGCACCGGCTAAAATCCCGCTCGCAATAAAACCAGCTACATTCAGCGTACCTGACAACAATCCGCTCCCCTACAACAAAAACGACCTGGACGCGAAAGCATTCGTTTCCCAGTCGCAAAAGGGAATCATCCTTGAAATCCAGGTGTTCGACGACCACTTCTTCCAGCCCTACTCCAACCAGAACACGCTTTGGGCCGGGGATTCAATCCAAGTATCCTTAACCTCGGAAGGCTCGCAAAACCACTTGGCGATAATGGCGGCGTCCGTACAGGGCAAGCCCAAGCTAATCGTCGAAAACAAGATTTTGAACAATGTTTCCCACGATGGCATCGCCTTCAACTGCAAGAATCTTGACAAGAACACGATTCTCTACACGGTTGAAATCCCCTGGAACGTCCTCCCCAAACTGGATGGAATCGTCAGGCTCTCAGCCTTGGTCAACGACAACGACGGCAACGGCCGAAAGTCATACACGCAATTCCACGGCGGCATCGGCAAAGACAAGAACATCGCTGAATTCGGCACCTATTCGCTCGAATAATATCGCGACACCTCAAGTACGGGCACCCCGGGGTGTCCGTACTGAATTATGAATTATAAATTATGAATGCTGAATTATGAATGACCTGTCCGCCATAGCACGAAGTGCGAAGGAGGATGAATGACCCGTCCGACCTGTCCGTTCAGGAATACGCCTTTTCGTACTCATTGCGTCAAAATGACTTAGCCACTTTCAGCTCTTTTTTTACGATTTGACCTCGATTTCACATTCCTTGCATTGTGGATTTCACATACGATCTCTATACTATAAGGAAAATTATTACAGTGAAATCCGAAATCTACAGGTCCTCTTGAAAGGAGCAAGAAAAAAATGAAGAAAAATGTTTTTATGATGATGGTTGTGGTTTTGTCGTTCACTATGCTAGCAGGTTGCAGCAAAAATAAAAGCAGCCGTTCCGTCAGCACGGATGGTTCCACCTCCATGGAGAAGGTGATTGGCATTCTTGGCGAGGTATTCCAGAATGACACCGGAATCAGCTTTACTTACAATCCTACTGGTTCTGGTTCCGGCATCAAAGCCGTTCAGGAAGGTCGCTGCGACATCGGTCTTTCCTCTCGCAAGCTGAAGAAAGATGAAATTGAGTCTGGTCTCAAGGGCACGATTTTGGCTTACGACGGCATCGTCATTATCGTAAATCCCGCAAACTCCGTTTCCGACCTGAGCTTGGAAAATGTTGCGAAGATTTACACTGGCAAAATCACCAACTGGTCTGAGGTTGGCGGTAACAATGGAGAAATCATCCTCATCGGGCGTGAGGCGGGTTCCGGAACCCGTGATGGCTTTGAATCGATAACCGGCACCAAGGATGCTTGCAAGTATCGTCAGGAACTGACCTCCACCGGCGACGTTATTACCACGGTTTCACAGAACCCCAATGCAATCGGCTATGCTTCCCTTGCCGCTGTAAAGGACAGCGTAAAGGCCCTGACCGTTGATGGAGTAGCTGCTACGAAAGAAACGATTAAGAATGGAAGCTATGTCGTACAGCGACCGTTCATTCTCGTTACCAAGACCGACACTCCTCTTAGCGAGGCAGCCCAAAACTTCTTTGCCTACATAACTTCACCTGATGCAAATGCGCTCATTTCCAAGGCTGGCGTAGTTCCTGCAAACTAGGAAACAAGCAGATGCGACGGATTTGCTCCCGACCATCAATATTTTGCTTCGGGGATTTTATCATGGCAAAAAAGAAGAAAACAAGCACAGAACAAGTCATTCACAGTACTGAACCGCAAGGAATTAACCTGGATCATAGCAAAAAGAAGCAGATACTTGAAAACATTGTCCATGGTATTTTCCTTTTGCTTGGTCTGATTGCGGTCGGCTGCGTTTTACTGATTACTGTGTACTTGTTTATTTCCGGTGTTCCTGCCATTCATAAAATAGGCATAGTTGATTTTCTGTTCGGCAGGGAGTGGGCATCCACCGCCGCTGACCCGAAATATGGAATCCTGCCCTTTATCTTGACCAGTATCTACGGAACTGCCGGCGCCGTCATCCTCGGTGTTCCGATTGGCTTTATGACTTCCGTGTACCTGTCCAAAATTGCATCGCCCAGGGTGAAATCCGTGATGCAGTCTGCGGTCAGCCTGCTTGCCGGCATTCCTTCCGTGGTCTATGGACTTGTCGGCATGCTTGTACTGGTTCCCGGCATCAGGAAAGTATTTAACGTACCTGACGGCGCCGGCTTGCTTGCGGCAATTATCGTTCTGGCAATCATGATTTTGCCGTCCATTATCAAAATGTCCGTCACTGCTTTGGATGCCGTCCCGAAAGAATATGAGGATGCGTCGCTTGCCTTGGGAGCAACGCCCATTGAAACCTATTTCAGGGTTTCTGTTCCCGCCGCCAAAAGTGGCATTGCGGCGGCAGTTGTCCTTGGCGTCGGTCGCGCAATCGGCGAGGCAATGGCCGTCATGATGGTTGCCGGCAATGTGCCGAACATGCCTGATTCCCTGTTCCAAAGTGTCCGTTTCCTAACTACGGCCGTAGCCAGCGAGATGGCTTATTCCAGCGGTTTGCAGCGGCAGGCGTTGTTTTCCGTCGCATTGGTGTTGTTCATGTTTATCATGTTGATCAATGCCACCCTGAACTTCTTCCTCAAAAGAGATGGGAACAAGTGATGTTGAATCAACCCCTGTCGAAAAAAAGAAAAAGGTATGAATTACTGTTGAAAGCACTTATGTTGCTAGCCACCGGCCTGACTGCGGCATTGGTGCTGTTCCTTTTGCTATATACCATATTGAAAGGCATTCCCAATATCACTTGGGAACTGCTGTCCACATCACCAAGCTATCTGGAAGAACGAATTGGTATTTTGCCCGACATCCTAAACACCATATATATCGTCATCGCAACATTGATTATCGTACTGCCGTTGGGTGTGGGCGCTGCCATTTACTTGACAGAATATGCTGCCAACAAAAAGATAGTCAGCATTATCGAATATGCCGCCGAGATTCTTTCCGGCATACCTTCGATCATCTATGGCCTAGTGGGCATGCTGCTTTTCTCGAACAGTATGGGAACTTGCCTGATGGCGGGTGCATTGACCCTGGTGATTATGAACCTCCCAACCATCATGCGTACCACCCAGGAAAGTTTAAAGACCGTTCCCCAGTCCTATCGCGAGGGTGCATTTGGCCTGGGCGCAGGCAAGTGGCGCGTTGTACGAACCGTTGTTCTTCCCGGATGCCTAGATGGTGTGATTACCGGGTGCATCTTGTCGATTGGTCGTATTCTTGGCGAATCCGCGGCGCTACTTTTTACTGCAGGCTTTGCCCATGCGGTAAACGGGATCATTGAAGGTTTGGCAGCGCCAGGCGCAACGTTATCTGTTGCTCTTTATGTTTACGCAAAGGAACAGGGCGAGTTCGGCGTGGCCTTCGCCATCGCCGCAATTCTGATGGTCTTGACCGTGGCGATCAACTTTGCAACAACATTCGTGCAAAAATTCTTCGCCGCAAGGAGAAGTTAATGGGCAGTATTATCTCAGTGAAAGATATGTGTCTTTGGTATGGCGACTACCAGGCGCTGAAAGATTTGAATATTGAAATTCCGGAAAAGAGCATTACTGCGCTAATTGGTCCTTCCGGCTGCGGCAAGTCAACTTTTCTCAAAACCTTGAACCGTATGAACGACCTGATTCCCGGAGTGAAGATCACCGGAAACATCTATTATGAAGGCACGGATATTTTTTCCAATGACGTTGATGTAAGCCATCTACGCAAGGAAATTGGAATGGTATTCCAGCATCCGAATCCATTTCCCATGAGCATCTATAACAATGTCGCCTACGGTCCTCGTACCCATGGAATCACAAGAAAGGTACAGTTGGATGAAATCGTAGAACAGGCCTTGCGCGATGCGGCAATCTGGGACGAGGTCAAGGATAGATTGAAGAAAAACGCACTTGGCATATCAGGCGGCCAACAACAGCGCCTGTGCATCGCACGAGCACTGGCCATTCAGCCGAAGGTGCTTCTTATGGACGAGCCGACTTCCGCGCTTGACCCGATCTCGACTTCCCGTATCGAGGACCTGATCATGGAACTGAAAAAAAAGTATACTATCGTTATAGTTACTCATAATATGCAACAGGCTGTTCGCGTGTCCGACTATACTGCTTTCTTTCTGCTTGGTGAACTAGTTGAATTTGGCAAGACTGACGATATCTTTTCACAACCGAAAGATAAACGTACAGAAGACTACATTACCGGCAGATTTGGCTAAGGAGGCTCTATGAGGAACCGATTTGATGAACAGCTTTTTGAACTGAACAGAGAAATTATCGAAATGGGTTCCATGTGCGAAGAAGCCATCGCCTCATCTACCAAAGCGTTGATTACCGGCAATTTGGACCTGGCGAAAAAGGTCATGAGCAACGGTTATATGATTGACCAGATGGAACGTGACATAGAAGGGCGATGCATGAAGCTCCTGCTCCACCAGCAGCCGGTTGCCCGTGACCTTCGACTGATTTCCGGCGCATTGAAGATGATTACGGATCTGGAGCGTATTGGCGATCAGGCAGAGGATATTGCCGGAATTGTGGTTTTCCTGGGCGGCCGCACAACAAATGGCTTTGAACTGATTGGGGACATGGCTAACGAAGCCATCGAAATGGTTACGTCCAGCATAGATGCCTTTGTCAAGAAGGATGTGGAACTTGCTAAAAAAGTCACTGCTCAAGATGATGTGGTCGATGACTACTTTTCCCAGATAAAACATGGTATAATTACATTGATAGCGGAAAATTCTACAGATGGTGAATTTGCACTTGATCTTTTGATGATTGCCAAGTATTTGGAACGCATCGGAGATCATGCTACCAATATTGCTGAATGGGTGATCTATTGTGTAACAGGTACACACCCAGGGAGATGTAAAAATGATTTGGTTTGTGGAGGATGACGGAAGCATTCGCGATATCGCACTATACGCACTTGATGCCGCTGGGTTTGAAACCAGAGGCTTTGAGGATGGTCTTTCTTGTTGGGAAGAGTTGAAAAAAGGAAAGCCAAACCTGATCGTTCTGGATATCATGCTTCCGGGAATGGATGGACTTGAACTGTTGAAGAAGATCAAGGAATCCATCGAATACAACAGCATTCCTGTTATTCTGGCAACTGCCAAAGGACAGGAATATGACCGCATCCATGGCCTGGACCTTGGCGCTGACGACTACATCGTGAAGCCTTTCAGCATAATGGAAATGGTGTCCAGGGTAAAAGCGGTGCTTCGGAGAAGTCAGCCGCAACAGGCCTCCAAGCTGTTGAAGGCGGATGGCCTAGTTGTAAATTTGGACGAATACACTGTTTCTATCGATGGCAAACGAATTCAACTTACCTACAAGGAATTTGAACTGCTCCGTGTTTTTCTTTCTCATCCCGGCATGGTTTATACCAGAGAGCAGCTGTTCTCCCAAGTATGGAATTTGGACTATATGGGTGATTCCCGCACCTTGGATTCCCATATCCGCACATTGCGTCAGAAACTGGAAAACTATGGCAAGATGATCGAGACGGTTCGAAATGTAGGCTATCGCTGGGAGGTTGGCTATGATAAATAAAATCTTAAGGTCAATCCTTACCGTAGCAATCATCGTTCAAATCGCGAGTCTTCTTATCATCACCAGCGTGCTTTATCGGTATTTCGGAGATATTCAGATATCTCAGCTTAAAGACGGGTTAAGCCTAGCTTCCCGTGCAATGGAGCAGCTGGGCGAAAGCTATCTTGAAAGCCTCAATTATGACCGATACCGTTTGACATGGGTGAGTTCTGACGGCAAAGTTCTCTTTGACAGCCATGCCGATGCGGCAACCATGGAAAACCATGCCGACCGAGAGGAAATCAAGGAAGCCCTTACCTCCGGCACGGGAAGCAGCATCCGCCAATCCCCCACCATGACGGAATTGACCATTTATGAAGCGATTCTTCTTAAGGATGGCAGTATTCTCCGTATGTCAGCAAAACGTGACACGGTTTTTTCTCTTGTACTTGGCTTGCTTCAGCCAATTGCCATGATTCTGTTAATCGCCAGCATACTTTCCGCATGGCTTGCCCACGGCATGGCGAAGCGTGTGGTGGAACCGCTGAACAAGCTGAATCTGGAGAAGCCCCTGGAAAACGATGCCTATGAAGAGCTTTCCCCATTGCTTCGCCGCCTTCATTCACAGCAAATGGAAATCAAAAGCCAGATGCGGAAACTTAAATATAAAGAAGATGAATTTGATCAGATTACGGGCAACATGAAAGAAGCCCTGGTCTTGTTGGATAATACAGGAAGGATTCTAAGCATTAATCCAGCTGCAAGAAAACTGTTCAATGCGGAAATTACCTGCATCGGAGAGGATTTCCTGACTATTGAACGTAAACTGAATATGCGCCTTGCCCTAGAAGAAGCCAAAAAACAGGGACATGCTGATTTTCGTGACCTAAAAAAAGGTAGGGAATATCAATTCGACCTGAGCCGCATCGACTCGGAAGGGAATCATCACGGCATGGTTATCCTCGCTTTCGATGTAACCGAGCAGGTAAACGCAGAGCGTAACCGACGGGAATTTACCGCCAACGTATCCCATGAATTGAAAACACCGCTGCAATCAATCATTGGTTCCGCTGAATTGATGGAAAGCGGCATCGTTAAAGAGGATGATGTTCCTCGTTTTGTTCGGCATATCCGCAGTGAAGCATCCAGGCTGGTGTATTTGATTGATGATATCATACAACTGTCACAGCTGGACGAAGGTACGGAAATGCCCCACGAAGATGTTTCCCTCAAAGTCCTTGCCGAAGAAGTCTTTGAAGTTCTTACGGACGCTGCAAAGCTGAAAGACGTTTCTTTGGAAGTGATTGGAGATGATGGTGTGGTCAATGGTGTTCGCAGATTGCTGTATGTGGTCATCTATAGCCTCTGCGACAATGCCATCAAGTACAACATTCCTGGTGGAAGCGTCAAAGTATCTATTACCCAAAAAACAGGATCGGTTTGCCTGAGCGTCCAGGACACTGGTATTGGCATTGCCCCCGAACATCATGAAAAGATATTTGAACGCTTCTATCGTGTCGATAAGAGCCATTCCAAGCAATCGATCGGCACAGGCCTTGGCTTGTCGATCGTGAAACACGCCGCACAGTACCATAACGGCATAATCTCTGTTGAAAGCAAACTGAAAAAGGGAACCAAGATTTCGATTCTGTTTGATACGAAAGAACAATAATTCCTGAATCCGTGAAGTAAAAAATACATCGTCGCTTTTATGGATTCAGGAATCCTGACTTTGAAAAAATGACGATTTTTTCAACCGACCGCATTGGCGGTCTGGTCATGTTGCTTCGAAAACACGCTTCTATGGACTCATTTTGCCTCTCCCTGGTGTTTTTAAGTGCGAAGAACACATGTCATGGGCACAAGCATCCCTTTCGTGTCGCCTTGCAACACTACCAACTGAAATGGCTGTTGGCGTCCCCTGTTCAATATTTCGCATAAATCTCCTTCATTACAAGGAAGTTATGGCATTTTTTGCCGAACTTCTGGAAGAGCTGGTTGGCATGCCTGACAATCTTGCAACTGACCTTGCTGTTGTCAAGCAGCACCGTGCGGAGGCGATAGTGCCCCCCCCCCGGGCTGGTTCTTCTTCGCCGTTGTTCCACAGGAGCCGCCGCAATCTCCAGCACCGCCTGCCCTATGGAGCGGAGGCAGTTGAAACCCTCATTTCTCACCCTTTTTATAGTTTTTTGCCCGAGTTTTCCGGTCGAGGAAATTGGTGTCAAAGCAGAGGCTCCAACCGCCTTTTCCAGGCTTAAAGTAATTAACCAAATCCTAACAATAATCAAACCAGTCATTAACCGCGTGATAGTATAATAATGTCACAACGAAAATTTTGAGGGTAGTATTAGTGAGCCGATTAGTGTTTCTATGAAGAAATCTGCGATTGACAACTTTTTCAAGTGGTTCTGTTTTTTCTGTGCGAGCCTGATTGGTCTGCTGATGCTGGGATTTTTCATTCAGCTTTCGTTGAATTCCAAGCAGGTCTGGGACATTTTCGGTTGGCGTTTTCTGATTTCCACTGAATGGGATCCCGTTGCAGAGAAATTTGGTGCGTTACCGAGCATTGTCGGCACGCTGAGCACAACCCTGATTGCTCTGATCATTGCCTTGCCGCTGGCTCTGGCAGCGGCAATGTTCCTGGTAAATGCGACGCCGTTAATCCGGTCGGTGCTTGGTCATGCCATCGATTTGCTGGCTGCCATTCCCAGTGTCATTTACGGCATGTGGGGACTTTTCGTCCTGGTGCCATTCATGCAGGATAAAATTCAGCCGTTCCTCGCAGAAAGCCTGAAAATCCAGAAGATTCCAGTTGTAGGAAGGTTTCTGGCGGAGGATTATTACAATGGGTTCGGCATTCTGACCGGCGGCCTGATCCTGGCGATCATGATCCTCCCGTACATTTGCGCCATTCTGCGGGATGTGCTGCAGATGACGCCACCGATGCTGCGAGAAGCCGCCTACGGGGTAGGGTGCACACGCCTGGAAGCGGGAAAGGACATTGTCATTCCCTATGCCATCCGAGGAATCCTCGGAGGTGTCTTTGTCGGACTCGGGCGCGCCCTCGGCGAAACGATGGCAGTCCTTTTCGTGATTGGAAATATGATGGAAATGCCTCAGAATGCCTTTTCCGGATCAACTACCATTGCCGCAACGATTGCCAACAGCTTTCCGGAAGCGGATGGGTTGCAGCGCAGCGCCCTGTTTGCGTTGGGGCTGCTTCTGCTGGCGATGAGCCTGCTCATCCAAATCCTGGCGCAGTCCTACCTGCGTGCGGCTACTGCACATCGAGGGGAATAATGCAGAAAAAGAAATTGTTCTGGCGAAAGCTCGCCAACCATATCTTCCGTTTTTTTTCATTGCTGGCGGTACTGCTGGCAGCGACTGCGATGCTGGTGATTGTCAGCCATGTCATCCGGACCGGAAGCAAGTCGCTCAGTTTGGGATTTTTCCTCAATCCCTCGAAACCCTACGGCATGCCTGACAGCGGAATCGCCAATGCACTGCTGGGTTCGATCATGATCACCTTGGGTGCCGCGCTGCTAGCCACCCCACCGGCAGTCTGCGCAGGCATCTACCTGGCAGAATTTCGAGACCGCCCGAAAATCACTGCCGCCCTGCGTTTTTCCGCCAATGTCATGATGGGCATGCCATCGGTGCTGGTTGGACTCTTTGTCTACACCTTGGTGGTAGTGCCTTCAGGGCATTTTTCCGGTCTGGCCGGTTCCGTGGCGCTGGCGATCATCATGTTTCCGGTAGTCATGCGAACGACCGAAGACATGCTGGGCATGGTGCCATATGCATTGCGGGAAGCATCCCTGGCCATCGGCATGACCAGAACGCGCACCACACTGAGAATTGTCTGCCGCAGCGCCCGAAAGGGCCTGATCACTGGAATCCTGCTGGCCCTGGCGAGGGTCAGCGGCGAAACCGCCCCCTTGCTTTTTACAGCCTTGTTTGCGGATGCCTGGCCAAAGCATTACTTCAGCGGCCCGACACCGAATATGCCTGTGCTGATTACCGAATACTCGACTAATTCACCGTTTGAAGCCATGCATCAGGCCGGCTGGGGAGCCGCTCTGGTGATCACCGTTCTCGTGCTGGCACTTAATATCGGCACCAGAATTCTTTTTCGGGAGAAACGACATGCCTCTTAAACTCGAAGCAAAAAACCTGAATTTCTTCTATGGCAGCGAACAGGTTCTTTTCGATAACAACCTGCCTGTCGAGGAAAAGAAAATCACGGCCGTTATCGGTCCGTCGGGCTGCGGCAAATCCACCTTCCTGCGCGTCTGCAACCGAATCTTCGAACTGTACCGCAATCAGAGGGCGGAAGGAGAACTCCTGCTCGATGGAGTGAATGTACTTTTGCCGGAGGTCGATATCCTCGAACTGCGGCGAAATGTCGGCATGATCTTTCAGAAGCCGACTCCGTTTCCTATGTCGGTTTTCGACAATGTGGCCTATCCCTTGAAGCTGCATTTCAAACTCAGCCGCAGGGAAATGTTTGACCGGGTCGAACAGGCCTTGCGCGGAGCATCACTGTGGGATGAAGTCAAGGACAAGTTGAAAACCAGCGGGCTTGAACTCTCCGGCGGGCAGCAACAGCGTCTCTGCATCGCCAGGGCAATCGCCTCAGAACCGGAAGTGCTGCTGATGGATGAGCCGACCAGTGCCCTGGATCCGCTGGCGACTGGCAAGATCGAGGAGTTGATGGTCGAGTTGAAGAAGCGATTTACGATCATGGTTGTGACACACAATATGCAGCAAGCTGCCCGCATCAGCGATGCGACCGCCTTTTTCTTCAAGGGGGTCATCATCGAGCATGGTGCAACGAACCAGATTTTTACTAATCCGAAGAACCGCAAGACAGAAGAATACATAACAGGGCGTTTTGGCTGAATAGGGGGCGCTATGACAGTGCATTTTATCAGAGAAATCGATAATCTGACCATGCTTTTGCTTGAGGTTACCAGCAAAGCAGAACATGCGGTGCATCTGGCTATACAGGCTATGCTGTCGCATGATGTTTCCCTTGCCCAGAAGGTCATCGATTCGGATGATGAGATCGATGTCGCAGAAATCCGGATCGAGGAGGAATGCCTGAAGATTCTGGCGCTTTATCAGCCAGTGGCCAGGGATTTGCGCAAGGTCATCACCATCCTCAAGGTCAACAACGAAATCGAGCGGGTCGGTGACTTGGCTGTTAATATTGCCGAACGCGTCTTTGATATGGCATCCTATGGCGAAAACATGGTTGAGAAACTCGACTTTGAAGAGATGACGAACAAGGCTTGCGGGATGTTGAAGAAGTCGATCGATTCGCTGACCTTTCGCGAGGTCGTCACCGCTGCCGAAGTGATTTCACTTGACGAAGAGGTTGATAAATTGCACCACGATGCTTATCTTCTTGCCCGCGAGAAGATGCTGCAACATCCAAATCAGTCGGGATACTATCTGGATTGCCTGACCATTTCGCGATGCCTCGAGCGCATAGCCGATATTGCCACCAATATCAGCGAGGATGTCATCTACATGGAGCGGGGCATTATTGTCCGACACCTGCATGAAAGGGAGCAAAAATAATGGCTACTGAAAAAATACTGGTGATTGAGGATGAGGAGCCGATCCGGGAATTGCTCAAACTGACCCTGGAATCAGCGGGCTATTCCGGTGTCTACATGGCCGCCAACGGGGAAAATGGCCTGAGCCTGGCTCAATCGCGCCTGCCGGACTTGATCCTGTTGGACCTGATGCTGCCAGGCATGGATGGACTTAGTGTCTGCCGTCAGCTGAAGAGCCAGGAAGAGACGCGCGCGATTCCGATCATCATGCTGACTGCGCGCAGCGAGGAATCCGATGTCATCATCGGGCTTGAGCTCGGAGCGGTTGACTATATCACCAAGCCTTTCAGCCGGAAAATACTGATAGCTCGTATCCGGGCACAATTGCGGCAGTTTAGCGATGTCGAGGAAAGCAACGAAATCAGGCGGGACGGGTTAATGATCCGAATAGATCAGCATGAAGTCAGGCTGCATGGAAAATTGCTGGATTTGACTCCCAGCGAATTTTCCATTCTGCATATGCTGGTGTCATATCCGGGGCGAGTCTATACCCGTAATCAAATCATCACTCGAGTCAAAGGTGACGGATATCCGGTCACGGAACGGGCTATCGATGTGCAGATTCTCAACCTGCGGCGAAAACTCGGCGACTGGGCCGTAAATGTCGATACCGTACGAGGTGTCGGATACCGCTATAAACAGGAATCTACCGAATGAAACACCGCGACAAAATTTTGTTTGGTCTGCCGCTGGCGGCGGTTGCGATGGTAATCCTGTTTGCCGCGCTTTTTTTGTGGCAGCGGCGTTCCTTCGAGCAGGCTTATATGCTCGATGCGCAGAATAATATTGCCCAGGAGGCATATCTGGCAGCGCGGATCTTGCAGCCAATGCTGGATCAAGGCAAAATCGAAGAAGCACGAGGATTCTGCAATGAGGTTCAGAAGGATGTGTTGCGCCTGAGCCTGATCCGTGCCGATGGTCTCGTCGAAGCGGATTCATCGGAGAATCCCGGCTTTCTCGGCAATCATCTCGACCGCATTGAAGTACGGAGCGCACTGGCCGGTAAGCCGGCAACGGTGAAGCGATACAGTGAAAGTTTGAACCAATGGATGATTTATCATGCGCTGAAATTGCCGACCGCACAAGGCGATTATGTGATCCGTGCGGCTGTAACCGCCGATCAGGCTAACCGGATTTTGCGATTGGCCCGCAATCACATGCTGCTAGCCATGTTGCTGGGCGCCGGAATGGTTTTCCTGCTGACTTTTTATATTCACCGGCGAGTGCGTCGTCCATTGCAAAATCTACAGAATGCGGTGGCGGAAATTGCTTCTGGCAATCTCGAAATACGCATTGACATACCAGTTTCCGGAGTTATCCGCGAGTTGGCCAGCGGGGTTTCGTACATGACCGAACAGCTGAAGCAACAGCTTACGGAAGTTACCTCCAGGCGCAATGCCATAGAAGCGCTCCTGAATTCCATGAGCGAAGCAGTGCTGCTTTTTACCGAAAGCGGGGATGCTGTCAAGTTTAACCAGACAGGCGCCAGGTTCTTCAAATTGAAGGAATCCAGGGCGAAATTCAATCTGGTGCGTTAAGAAATTCCGGGATTACTGGCTTTGGCGCAGCGTGCATTTCAGAGTGGCGAAGCCTTCGAGAAGGAATTCTCCTTGCAACGTGTACGTTCAACGCAGACATTGTATATCAAAGGACGGATCATCGTTCAGGAAGGCAAACGTTTCTTGCTGCTGACTATCATTGATTTGACCAACCAACGCAAACTAGAATCCTTCCGCAGCGACTTTATCGCCAATGTCTCCCATGAACTGAAAACTCCGTTGACCTGCATTATCGGAGCTGCCGAGACGATCCACGAAGAAAGCAATCTGACACCCGAGCAGAACAGCAAATTGCTCGAGATGATATTCGAGCAGTCAAATCGTCTTAATATGCTGGTGCAGGATATTCTCAGCCTCACCGCTCTGGAAAAGAAGCAGCTCGCACCTGGACGCGAGTTTGCAGCGCTTTCATTGCCGACCATGCTGACCGAGGCAATCCAGCTCTGTGCGGATAAAGCCGCCAATCGCGGAATTTCCCTGAAGCTCACCGAGCAGACTCCGCTCGAGATTGCTGGAGACTACCAACTGCTCGAGCAGGCCGTAGCCAATCTGATCAATAATGCCATTCTTTACAGCAACAGCCAGCTGATTGAAGTTTCCCTGACCAGGGAGCATGATTCTTCGGTAATCACCGTGCGCGATTACGGCATTGGCATCGCTCCAGAACACCAAGAACGCATCTTCGAGCGGTTCTACCGTGTGCACAAGGAACGCAGCCGGCAGCTCGGAGGTACAGGATTAGGCCTGGCCATTGTCAAGCATGTCGCACAACTTCATCATGGATATGCGGAACTGGGAAGCACACCAGGCAAAGGATGCGAATTCCGAATTGTTCTGCCATTGGAATAAGCTTTTTTTAACCATGAAAGGCACGAAAAACACAAGGTTTTCGTGCCTTTTTTTTATTTTGAGGTTAAAAACACTATCATTCTTAATTCTTAATCGAAAATTCATATTTGTCTAACCAGGGCTGAATAGTTCTGGTTTATGGTATAATCAGCAGCCGAAAAGCTGTTTTATTCCAAACACAAACAACGGAGAAAAGAATGCTAACAATGAAACGAAAAGGATGGTTGAGCACTCTTGCTCATGGCAGTCATGGCAAGTTGCTGGTGGTTTTGTTCTTATGTGCTGCGATTACATCGAGCTACGGTCAGGATAATGCTGCGATTATGCAGCAGATCGAAGCGATGAAGAAGCAGATACAACTGCAACAGGAACAGTTGAACAACCTGCAGAAGAGACTCGAACAGCAGCAGAATGCAACTGCCAACGGGCAGCAGGAAGGCAAGGCCGTAGCCGAAAAAAGCTCGGAAGGCGCATCCGACCAGCCACGCATGCTTCTCGGCAAGGGAATTGATGGATTGGCCATCAAAGGTGATGTAAGGCTGCGTTACGAGCATATCAACACCGACCCGGAAGTTGGATCAGACTTGCGCTACAAGTCCCGTTTCCGCCACCGGGTACGCCTGGGCGGCATCTGGACGAATCCAGCAGAGAATTGGGAGATTGCGCTGGGTCTTGAAGCGGGCAGCAGCGACGGCACAAGTGCCAATGACAGCTGGAACAAGAGCAGCGTCTGGGAATCCGGCGATGTCTATCTTGATTATGCCTATGTCAAGCATACCTTCGGCGATACCGGCTTGAGCCTGACCATCGGCCAACAGAAAAACCCTTGGACTTGCGGCATGGTCAACTTTGACGGTGATCTGCGCCCGACCGGTGCCACGCTGGCCTGGAATGATGACCTCTTCTTTGCCAATATCGGTGCCTATAACATCCGCGGCGACAACTCCGTTGCCGGTACGGGGTCAAGCCAGGACCTGGCCAATATGTACGGCGGCCAGCTCGGCGTGAACTGGAAAGATGATGATCTCAAAGGAGTGCTGGCTCTAGGTTTCTTCGCCTATGACGACAATACCTCCGAATATCAGATGGGTTCCGATGACGCTAATTACCAGATCGGCATGGCCTACGGCGAACTCAGCGGAAAGATCGGCGACGTTACTCTGAAAGGCTTTGGCGAGTTAGCGATGAATTTCGGAGCCGATGATGATTTCAGCCAGGGCGCGGCTTACGGCAGGGCGCCGGTTGATCTGGAAGATTATTCCCCGGAAGGCAACGACCTGGCCTGGATGCTCGGCTTGGAGGCGAAGTTCAACCGCTTCAAAGCGAAATATGCGTATGCGCGAATCGAGGGTGATTCAGTGCCATGGTTTGTCTCCGACAGCGATTTCGGCTCCGGCGCCCTGTGCGCCAGCCGCTCCGTCAACGTCAAGGGGCATATCTTCGGACTGACCTGTGACATCACCAAAAACTTCTCGATTGGCGGCAGTTTAATGCTGACCGATCTGATTAAACCAAGAGATGGCGGCGGCTCTGATGGCAGACTTTATCAAATCGATATGAACTATAAATTCTAAGGGGATGGACAATGGACGGGGACAAGGATGGACAATCTGTCCGTGTCCCGTCCTTTAATAAGATTCCGAACAAAACACAAAAAGGAGAAAACGACATGTTGAAAAAAAGGATTATTGCAATTCTGATGAGTGTTGTCGGTGCGTCATTAATAGCGCAGACGGCAATCAATGGAGCTGGCGCCAGTTTCCCGGCACCGGTTTACCAAAGCTGGACTTATACCTACAGCCAAACTGGCGCGAACAAAGTCAATTACCAGAGCGTAGGTTCAGGCGCAGGTCTCAACCAAATCAAAGCCGGCACTGTCCATTTTGCCGGCACCGACAATCCTCTAACGCTGGAAGAACAGAAGGAAACTGGCTTGCAGCAATTCCCTATGCTGCTTGGCGGCGTCGTCGTCATTGTCAATCTGCCTGGTATCAAGAATAATGAGCTGAAATTGACCCGGGAAGCGCTCAGCGAAATCTATCTGGGCAAGATCACTACCTGGAATGATCCGAAGATCGCCAAGGTCAATCCTGACCTGAAACTGCCGAAAAGTAATATTACCGTTGTACGGCGTGCGGATTCAAGCGGAACCAGCTTCATCTTCACCAACTACCTGAGCAAAATTTCCAAGGAATGGGAAAGCAAGGTAGGGGCAGGTTCCTCCGTCAACTGGCCAGTTGGTATTGGCGGGCAAAAGAATCCTGGCATTTGCAATAACGTCGCCAAAATCCGCGGCAGTATTGGTTACACGGAATATACCTATGCGGTGGAAGCGAATCTGAGTTGCGCCGCCATCGAGAACCAGACCGGTTCATTCATCACCGCTGATGTCGAATCCTTCAGCGCCAGTGCCGCCAATGCGGATTGGGAAAATGCTCCCGGCTTCTACATGGTGTTGACCGATCAGCCCGGTGCCAAGTCATGGCCAATCACTGGCGTGACCTACATTCTGATGCGCAAAGACACTGACCCTGCCTTGCGCAAAGAGATGATCAAATATTTTAACTGGTGCTTCACCACTGGAGCTACCGCCGCACAAAAGCTCAACTACGTGCCCATGCCGAAAAATGTTGTCGACATGATCACAAACCAAGTCTTCAAATAACTCATTCAGAACAATCATCGGAGGCGATGTAAAGTACAATCGCCTCCGATGAAATTGCGTAAAGCCGACCTTGCCGCACAAGATTTTTGCCGGAAGTCGGCTTTATTTGTCAAAACCGCGTTCAAGGTATTGCTACCGAATTTCTAGCGGGGCTGATCTATGGCCTGGCCCAATGAGGCGTCCTTGGCGGAAGCTGCGGGATGTTCTGTTTTCGGTTCCGGGAAGAGGAAGCGCTGACGGGATTCTTCCTGCTGTGAAGCTCCGGGTTATTGTAGTTGGGCAACGCAAAACCGACGTGCTGAATCGCTTCTTTCGGTGCGGCCTATTCAAACAGGCTGGTAGCACATTGCAGCAGAATTCGGGCACCCTGGCTGGCAGGGTACATCGGCGCATGGAATACGGCAGGTTAATCCACCAGCTGCCAAGCTCGATGGAGGGCATCAGCAGCACCTGCCTGTTGGCGAGGACGCATCCACGATCATGAACCCCCTGTACCCGGGGAAATTGGCGGGGGACTTGTCGCTCCTGACGCTCCGGTAGATGGTCTTCTCCGGCCGTGCCTGCTCGAGAACCTCGTAATGGCGGATACTGTCGAGAAGCTGTTCCGGGCTTTCCGAGCGCGGGTTGCGCTTGACCGGGAATTTGACTCCAAGCTCCGAGAGCTCCTAGATGAAATCGCTTGAGACTAAAAAAAGCAGTTGAGACTAGCTGTTCAGCTCTAATGCATTGCTTTTCAATTGGTTATAAAATTTTTTCCGTTCACCATGCTGGTGAAATGCATTGAAAAAAGGTTTTCATACCATGACAAGCAACTTCATTTTGGGTTGCGAACACTAGTCCCAACGAGCCGTTAAATACAAGGGTTGACTGCAATCCCGCGAAAAAGGGGCATGCAACATGCATTTTGAGTACGAAGTCGATGAATTTTTGCGTTGGTTTCAGGGTGTTTTTTCGAAGAAAACAGCTCCCCGTCAAAGAACCTAAAACTCCACAAAAAACAGTGCCAACGTCCCATAGTCCCAGTCCCAGGGTCCGACCCTTCCGACCCGTCCGACTAGGAACGCACCTTTTTAGCCGCATGAATGGTGACATCTCCCGAGTACGAGCACCCCAGGTGCCGTACCTAAACTGTTGTCATGACGCCAACTGCTTTTTTAGGTTGAGTCATGCCCAGAATCGACGTGCACAGACAGCTCCTGGATCTTGTATTCCGCCTCCAGCATGATGGCGACGCACCTCTTGAGGAATTCCACCGCGCCGTTCTCGCCCGAATAATACCGCGACATCACAAGTACGGGCGCCAGGGATGCTTGTACCCAGCCCTCTTCGGCAAAACGATTTTCCGTTGATCTTATGCGCAAAAAAAACTCCGCAACCATAATAGGTAGCGGAGTGATTTGCCTTATTGTGGACTTTACCGTCTTCTGGCGTTGACGGTTTCGTTTTCGCCCATTGCGTTCAGGTAGAATGGGCATTTGCGGGGATTGTCACAGCAAGCACGATAGGCGTTGTTCAGATCAAAGTAACGATACGCCATCGTCATTCCATTCTGTTGCGCAACTTTCAGACCGAAGCTCTTCACTGCGCCGCAGCTGCCGGCAATGCCATTGTATTCGGGAATCAAATTGCCGTCGGGACCAACCTTAGCGGACATGATTGTCTTCATCTCGAACAACGGAACATACTTGCATTTCGTGTTGGCCTTCAGGAGACCAATCAAATCAGATTGGTTCTGACCAACTGCCCAATCAGGTGGATCGGTAGGACGACCTTCATAGACTTGCTTGTTCTTGGGACGAGAAACCGTTGTATTATTCGTCGCCGGCTTACCAGCTGAAGCAGCGGGCTTAATACCAAACAATGCTTTAATTGAATCTAGAAATGACATACGCTTACCTTAGATAAGACTGAGTTGAACGAAACTAGAGCCCCAAATATTTGGACGCTATGCTTAACAAAATATAAAATATAGCGCACCCCACTTAAAAAGCAATTATTTTCAAAAAACTGTTTTAATCAATCTCTTACACAGGCAACTTATTACGCAATTGTCCCCTCGATTACTGCAACACCCGCAGCGGGAAGGACATATCGAGGACTAGGCAAAATCACCTTCGAAGGCTCAAGGGCATCGACATTGTATCCATCGACCTCAAAGGTTGACGGCAACGCAATCTCGTATGCAACAAGATCCTCCAGTTGACCATGCAAATACGACAAGTCCAGAACTGCTGAATCAACGCATGACGGATTCGCCAAATGCAGGTACAATCGATTACCTCGGCGGCTGGCGGTCGCGTCAACGCGGGACAAATCGCAATCAACCGCCAACGCCTCGTCACCCTGATGATGGCTGAATAATTTCATCACATGACCAACGGGCATCAAGTAGTGCTTCCCTTCACGGGGACGCGATTGAAGCATCATCGCATTCACAAACCAACGAGTCCCGCAAAAATCCGCCGTCGTAGCAATGTCCAAAATATCAGAATGACGGGCGATGATATTCAATATCCGGGCATAGGCGACGCCAACTGCCCACGACGACAATACGTCGTTCCGATTTCGTCCAGGCAGGCAGTAGTGCCCTTCAGTCATCGCCAAACGCTTCCCGTGCGGCTCATATACGGAGCGAATCGATGCGATCCTGTCCTCGATCGGCTTTAGTGTCAGCGCCAAATCCTGCCAGGTTTCATCGGGATCCCGACGCCAATTCTGCCCTTTCAGCGCATCGTGTCCTCCCTTTGGAACCCCATAGCCGCTATGAAATGCGTACAGGTCAACGGAGTCTCCCAAGCGTTCCATCATCGCGGGACCGAACCCATCGTCGCCCCAGGCGATGATTTTGATTGTTGGATCGGCCTGTCGCATGGCCTTGACGAATCGTTCTGTCACCTCAGCCGTTTGTTCTGCATTGTATCCTTTTGCGTACTTGCTTCCCGTTTCGTTTCCGATTTGCCACCATTTGACATTGAATGGCTCTTTGAATCCGTGCTTGAGGCGTAGCGGATTGTTGGGATTGTTGCAGTAGTCAACCCAATCACGGGCTTCTTCAGCGGTTCCAAATCGATTGACTCCAGGCTTCGGATACGCCCATTCATGACGCCCTTCCGACTCCATGTTTACCACTAGCAGCAACTCCGTCTCGATTCTACGCGCCAACCACGCCAATTCATCGGTTCCAACCTGGTTCATGTACATTCCGTTCCACCAGTAATTCAGCATTGGAACGCGACCGCTCTGTGGCCCGACCGCTTCGTACCAATGGTAATAACTCGCGAAGCAACCTCCCCAGCGCAACATCGGAGGACGTAACTCTTCAATCAATGACACAAACTCAGCATCCCAGCAATCATGCAAGAAATCCCATGCCGCGTCAACAGAACTGTCAGACGTGCCCAATGGCTCCATGAATTGCATTGACAAATACGGAGACAACGAATGGCTCCTGCTTCCGTCAATCTTTAAGGCTATGCTACACATGCAACCTATCCCTTTTTATCTGAAAACACATGGTATTTCAACAATAAAACATTATGTTAATATATTGTCTTGTCTATGATTTACGATACTTGCCAGGGGCTTCAGCCCATACCCCATAGCGACCAAAAGGAAACAAAGATGGAACTGATCTACAAAGGCAAAACCAAAGACGTCTACAAGCAAGCAGACGGCAACTTCCTCCTCCAATTCAAGGATGACGTGACAGGAGCCAACGGGGTCTTCGATCCAGGCGCCAACATAGTCGGAGCGAAAATCGAAGGAAACGGAAGAAATTGCTTGCGCTTGACCAAGTACTTTTTCGAGGCATTGGCTGCGAAAGGAATCAAAACCCACTACGTCTCAAGTGACTTGGACAACGCAACGATGACCGTTGTTCCTTGCAAGCCTTTTGGAAAGGGCCTCGAAGTCATACTCAGATACAAGGCAGTCGGATCCTTCTTCCGTCGCTACGGCGATTACTGCACTGAAGGCCAAGACCTCCCGGGACTCGTTGAAATGACGTTTAAGGACGATGCCAGAAACGATCCACTCGTCACCAAGGACACGCTCGTCATCCTCGGAGTCTTGTCAAACGAAGAATATGACATCCTGGTGGACATGACACGCAAGATCAGCGCAATCATCAGAGACAAACTTGCCGAAGCAGGACTGGAACTCTATGATATCAAGTTCGAATACGGACGTGACGAAAAAGGTGAATTGCTGCTCATGGACGAAATCTCAGCCGGTAACATGAGATGCTTCAAAGACGGAAAATGGCTACAGCCAAACGATGTCGTAAAAACCGTCCTCGGATAATAGCTTAGGAGCCGTTCCGCCAATAATAAGCGGAACGGCTTTTTTTGGTCTTGCGGGGAACAAGAAGTGCTAGAAGCAAAGCTTTATTCGAAGTCTGGCTTCGTCACATCTTCCGCATGATATTCCGGGAAATCTCCGGTCAATTGCGCGATAACCGCAAGCGCATCCTGATAATCATAAGTCGCCGCAACTGTACTTGCCTTGGCTCCCATCCAAGCGACTTGCGCGTCCGTACGCTCCAACGATGACGCCTTGCCAACATTGTACTGCTCCGAAACAATCCCGAAGTACTCCGACGCCTGCTTCTCGATCTGAGTCGCAACCTCGAGCTGCTTCTTCGCCAGCTTGGCATTCAGCGATGCCGCACGCAACCGCATGTACAGTGATTGTTCATAGGATGCGATTGCCCCACGTGCATTCTTAAGTTCCAAAGTCGCCAACTTAATGGCATTCTCAAGCCGACCGCCCGCAAAAATCGTCTGCGAGACTCCGGCGGCGCCAGTCACATTCCAAAGGAACGGGAAGGACAGGCTTTTCCCCGTCACAATACCGCTCAAATCAAGTGAAAATGTAGGATACAAATCGTTGATGGCCTTGTCAACGCGTAGCTTTGCTGCCTGCTCAGCCGCAATCAACGACGCCAAGCCAGGCTCTGATTGACGAGCCATCGCCATAAGCGTCGTTGCGTCAAGTTCGTATTCCTTCAACTTCACGGACTTCACCGAGAACGATGCTTCTTCGGCCAACCCAATCGCGTGAATCAACGACGTCTTCGCTATCTGAATGCTATTCGCAGCGGCATTTTCACGCAAGATCGCGTTGTTGTAGTCCACCTGCGCCTTCGTCAAGTCAAACGGAATCCCGGATCCAACTTCGTTCTTGATTTGGACATGTTCCATATGCTGCTTGTACTGAGCAACTGTCTCCTTCGCAACCTTGTCCAACTCAATCGCGCGATGCAAGTGGAAATATGCCGTGCGAACTGCATATACAACCTGATTCTGAGCGTTGCGCAAGGCCTGCAGCGTAGCCTTGTAATCCTCCAATGCAGCCTTGACCGACGCATCAGTCTTCCCAAAATCGTAAATCATCATCTCGAAGCCAACTGCACCCGACCAAGTCCCATAGGTGTCGTAATCGTAGTTGTGACGACTCCTATTCGCAGTCGAACGACTATGACCAAACTCGGCGCCAATTGCCGGCAAGAAATCAGCCTTGGCCATCTTGACTGCCAAATACGACATGTTGACAGCGTTCACTGCCTGCCGAACCGAAGGATTCACACGCAATGCAATCTCTTCCAACTCAGACAAAGTCACCGATTTATCGCCAGATAACCCGACCTCAGCGGCCGTAGGAGTGCGCTCACCTATCGGAACCTCATCTCCAGATTGAACGCGACGGGCTTCCTCAACCGTCGCGCAACCCGTCAGAAATACCAATATCATCACACTGAAATAACGAATAAACTTCATCGTAAAACCTCGCTGCTTATGTTTATATTAGTCTCTTTTTAGCCACGGATGGAAAATTATTTAACATACCATTTCAAACAGGTTTTTCAACTGTTAGTCTTAAAAATAATTAGAGAATAAAAGTATTTTTCTCCATGACATCTGCGAGGCTTCACTTTTACTCTCAATGGCGAGGCACCATCGCTATCACCAGCACCGAAATCACAACCGAAAATTGCGCGACTTCGTACTTAAAAGTTATGTGACATGCCTTTTGGTGGAGGGAATCGGAGATTTTGGGCCTGGGCAAGTCTGACTGGTCAGCATTCAGCATTCAGCCATGTAGCATGCCTTTTGGTGGGGGGGGGGAACGAGACGGAAGGAGACGACCAGCAGTTCCTTACTTTTTTTCGGGAGCTGAATTAATCGTCGTCGTCATCATCATCGTCAGCCTGATCTTTGAGTACGAATCGAGTTTCCACCTGCTCAAACTGGACGGAGCGTCTTTTGCCATTTTCATCACGTATTTTGAGATCGTAGAAAACAACAGGCTTCGCAAGCCGTCGAAAAGCTCCAAGGCTCCGTACAGACAGTATTTCGTGCTTTTCTATGGCCATCACCAGGTTGCTATCCGCAATCAACTTGGCTATTTCGGGCTTGAGCGCCGCTGGGATAGCGTCCTGTGCAATTTTTTCCTCGGTTTCGACGATGTTGCCATCGCCTGTGACCTCGACCTCGATGATGCGATTCGGCAAGGAGATTGTCACTTCGAAAATTCGGATATTCCGTTCATCTTCCACTTTCACTTCTCGAATTGTGCATCCTGGATAAGTGGTTTCGATCACTTCCATAGCGGCATCAGGCAGTTTGACGCCTGCGTCTCCCGCCCAGGTTGCTGGCGTAGCCGCCAATACCAGGACCAGGATGAGTGCGGTCGCAATCCATGATTGTTGCCACTGCTGATGCATTTGTGTTCTCATGACTTGTTCCTTATTTGAGAGTGGATGGGGAAATTCACAATAAGCAAGACTCTATCAAATTGCTGCTTTTTTCACCTGAAAAGCCAGAATACGACCACGCAATGTTTAATATAAATGAACAAGTAGCTGTTACAAAAACTCAATTCCCTTGTTTTTTTAAATTCAGTAATAAGAATCCCCGCCTTTCAAGTTGATTTCTCAAAAACATTGCATACATTTACGAATTGACACCTTGTTGGTTCGTTTGGCCAAGTTTTTGATAATATCATAAAGTATTACAAACCAGCAGGTTGACAGTTGTTTTTTAACCTTTTTTTGATACTATTTCACGGATTTAAGGAGGCATTTAATAAATGCGAAAAACACTCATTTCAGTGCTGGCGCTTATATGGTTCAGCGGTTGCGTGATGATTCCGGATTACCAGCGTCCTGAAGCGCCCATACCTAAAAACCTACCGTCAGAGGAAGCGGGCAACGGGAGTGCGGCTGCGGAGTTGCCTTGGCGAGAATTCATTCAGGATCCCGAGTTGCGTCAGCTGATCGAGACGTCGCTCGAGAATAATCGCGATCTTCGCCTGGCGGCTTTGAACGTCGAATACATCCGTGCTCTTTACAAGATTCAACGCGAGGAATTGTATCCAAGCATCTATGCTGGCGCCAGTGGCACCCGTTCAGGCACATCCCGTGATTTGCTGATGCCGAATCAACCCCGGACTACTGAAGTCTATCATGCCAATCTTAGCCTGCTTTCCTGGGAACTCGACTTTTTCGGGCGCCTGCGCAGCCTGTCGGAAAAGGCCTTGCAGGAATATTTTGCCACTGAACAGGCAAGGAGCGCCGCGCAAATTCTTCTGATTTCATCGGTTGCCAATGGCTATCTGGCTTTGGCAGCTGAGCGGGAATCCCTGAAGCTGGCGGAAGATACCTTCAAGTCTCAACGGGAAGCCTATGAACTTGTCAAGCGCCAGTTTGATCAGGGGGATGTTGCAGAACTGGAGGTGCGCCGAGCACAGATTCCCTGCGAAGTTGCCCGTGGTGACATAGCTCGTTACAAGCAAAGGGTCTCGGCTGCGGAAAATGCCCTGCAATTGCTGGTGGGAAGTCCACTGCCGCCAGAGTTGCTACCGGCTTCACTGGCGGATATCGCCATGCCGGCAACTTTCGCCAATGGGCTTTCCTCGCAGGTGCTGCTGCAGCGTCCTGATATCCTTGCCGCCGAGAATCAATTGCGCGCGGCTTATGCGACCATCGGTGCCGCGCGCGCGGCTTTCTTCCCGAATATCACTCTGATCGGCAGCCTGGGTACGGCCAGCACGGAGCTGCAAAGGCTTTTTGAAGGCGGCACAAGCACCTGGAACTTTGGGCCCCAGATCTCGATGCCCATCTTCGATGCACGCGTCTGGACTGCATACCGGGTCAGCAAAGTGCAGCGCGAAATAGCTATCACCCAATACGAAAAAGTGATTCAAAACGCATTCCGAGAAACCGCAGATGCCTTAGCCTTGTGTAAGAACATCGGCGATCAACTCACCGCCCAGAAAGACCTGGTGGAAGCAACCGAGGCCACCTATCGCCTGGCACGCTCCCGATATGAAACGGGAGTTGACGATTACCTAAGTGTGCTAGATGCGCAACGCAGCATGTTCAGTGCCCAGCTTGAACTAGTCAGCCTGAAACTGACCGAGCATAGCAGCCGCCTGCAACTGTATGCAGCCCTTGGCGGCGGAGTCAAATAACGCAAGCGTTTCGGCAACTATAAGTTTCATCATTAAGGTTTCACATATTACCAAAGAAACATTTTAAAAGGGTCAAATTTCATGAAAAAGTTGATTGTTATCCTGATCGTGATTGCCGCAGTCGTGGGCATCGGAGGATATGCCTATAAAAATTATCTTCAGAACCAAGAGATGCTTAATCCGAAGTTTTATAGCGGAAACGGCAGGCTTGAGGCGACTGAGATCTATGTCTCTACCAAACTAGCTGGCAGGATTGAGGAAATTTTCGTCAAGGAAGGCGATTTGGTGAAGAAGGGTGACAAGCTCGTGCAGATGCAGACCAATACCCTGGAAGCGCAGAAGGCTGCTACCCTTGCCAATATCAAAGTGCAGGAGGGAGAACTTGCCATGGCTCAGGCAACGGTAAAGAATAAAGAGAGTGCTTTCACAGGAGCGGAAAAGGAGTTCAAGCGCCAAAGCGCCCTCATCGCCACCAACGCGGTTAGCCAACGTGCATACGATGAAAGCGAAACGCGCTTCAATAACTCAAAAGCAGATCTGGAGTACGCGAAAGCCAGTGTCCTCGCAGCGGAGGGACGAGTCGCCGCACAAAAGGCGGAACTACAACGCATAGAAGCGGATCTCGCCGACAGTGTACTGGTCGCCGCTTATGACGGACGCATCCAGTATCTGCTCGCCCATGAAGGGGAAGTGCTCTCCGCCGGAGGCCGGGTGATGAATCTGGTCAACCTCACCGATACATACATGACGTTTTTCCTGCCTACAAGCATCGCCGGAAGAGTCCAGATGGGAGCCGAAGTGAAGCTGGTTTTCGACGCTGCGCCGAACCATGCCTTCAACGCCAAGGTCACATACATCGATCCGATCGCCCAGTTCACGCCGAAGAGCGTTGAGACCAAGGTAGAACGGGAAAAACTGATGTTCCGCATCAAGGCCAATCTCAATGCGGAAAAATTGCAGGAATATATTTCCAACGTTAAAACTGGATTACCGGGAGTCGCCTGGGTGAAACTCGACCCCGAGGCTGACTGGGAAAGCTCTCCGGTTAAGGTTTCAAAGCCGGCGAAGTGATTTCAGAAACCGCATCGCGTTAGCTTGGAACTCATTCGGAGATGAAAAATGTCACAAACACCAATGGATGATCGCCGAGATGCACCGGTGGTTGAATTCCGTGAGCTCTCGCTCTCTTACGGCAAAACCGTCGGCATTGACCGCTTGACTCTGGCTCTTCCGCCGCGTCAGCTGATCGGGCTGATCGGTCCGGACGGCGTCGGCAAGTCAACGTTGCTTTCGCTGATTACCGGGGCTCATGTGATGCAGAAAGGTGATCTTCGCGTGTTGGGCGGAGATATGCGGGATGTCGAACACCGCAACTGGGCTTGCCCGAGAATCGCCTATATGCCTCAGGGCCTGGGAAAAAATCTCTATTTCACCCTTACGGTAGAGGAGAACCTTCAGTTTTTCGCCCGTCTATTCGGGCAGGATGCGGAGGAGCGCCGTCAGCGAATCGATCGTTTGACCAAAAGTACCGGACTCTATCGCTTTCTCAACCGTCCGGCGGGCAAACTCTCCGGCGGCATGAAGCAGAAACTCGGGCTGTGCTGTTCCCTGATTCACGATCCGGATCTCCTTGTGCTGGATGAACCCACCACCGGCGTCGACCCGCTGGCACGGCGCCAATTCTGGGATCTCATCGACAACATCAAGGAAGAACAACCATCGTTGAGCGTGATTGTCGCCACCGCCTACATGGACGAGGCGCAGCGATTCGACTGGCTGATCGCCATGGACGCAGGGCATATCCTCGACACCGGCACGCCGGAGGAGCTGCTGCGAAAAACCTCAAGCCCGAACCTGGACGAGGCTTTCATCAAGCTGCTGCCGGAGGAAAAACGTTCCGGCCATAGTGAGCTGGTTGTTCCGCCGCTTGAAACGGATGGCGAAATCTCAATCGAGGCAGAGGGTTTGACCAAGCGTTTCGGCGATTTCACTGCGGTAGATCACGTGAGCTTCAAAATTCAGCGCGGCGAGATATTCGGCTTCCTAGGCTCAAACGGCTGTGGAAAAACCACCACGATGCGAATGCTGACCGGCTTGTTGCCCGTGACCGAAGGAGAGGCAAAACTGTTCGGAAAACCAATCGACAGCGAATCGCCCGAAACAAGGAAAAATCTCGGGTACATGACCCAGTTGTTCTCGCTCTACAACGAACTTACAGTACGCCAGAACATTGAGTTGTATGCCAAGCTCTACGACATGGAGCCAGAAGAAATCCCCGCCCGGGTGGATGCGATGCTGGAACGATTCGACCTGACCGGCGTGGCAAACCGGTTGCCTTCCCAGTTGCCGCTGGGAATCAAGCAACGCATGTCACTGGCGGCGGCGGTCATCCATAGCCCGCAAATCCTGATCCTAGACGAACCGACAAGCGGAGTCGATCCGGTGGCGCGAGACAGCTTCTGGGAACTGATCATCGAGATATCTCGCCGCGACAAGGTCACGGTGTTTATCACGACGCACTTCATGAACGAAGCCACCCGCTGCGATCGTATTTCGCTGATGCACGCAGGCCGTTCGCTTGCCTGCGATACCCCAGAGGCTTTGACTGCGGCCCGCTCCGCAGAGACACTGGAAGATGCGTTCATCGCTTATCTGGAAGAGGCCGACAGCGGCGCGGCGGATGCGGCAGAAGCAGCAGCAGGCGGAATGGTTTCCAGTTCCAATGATGGGACGAAAAAGAAAAAGAGTTTCTTCCAGGAACATGTTTTTGACTTCGGTCGCTTCTATACCTATTTCTGGCGGGAACTTCTGGAATTGCGCCGGGATCGAATTCGTACGACTTTGGCTCTTTTCGGCGCGATGATCCTGATGGTGGTGATCGGATACGGAATCACCATGGACGTGGAAAACATTGATACCGCTGTTCTGGATTGGGATCAGAGCGAATTGAGCCAGGATTACTTGCTCAGCATCTACGGGTCGCCTCGTTATTTCCGCGTTCATGAACCGGTGACGGGTCACTCTGAACTGGAAATGCGAATGAAAAGCGGCGAACTGCAGATGGTGGTGGAAATTCCCCCCTCGTTCGGTCGCGATGTTCAACGGGGGAAAAATCCCGATGTCGGGTACTGGATCGACGGAGGCGAACCGGCGACCGCCGAGACCACTGTCGGCTATGCCCAGGGGGTTCATTCGCTCTGGCAACAGCGATATGCTGAGCGGCAACAGCATAGCGGCACGAAGGGAGTATCCGTTCAGAACCGTTACTTGTACAACCCGGACGTCTTGAGTCTGCCGGCCATGGTTCCAGCGGTGATTCCCCTGCTTCTGATGATGATTCCTGCCGTGCTGGCGGCACTTTCGGTGGTTCGGGAGAAGGAACTTGGATCAATCATCAATTTATACGTCACCCCGGTGCGCCGTTCGGAATTTCTGCTCGGCAAGCAGTTGCCATACGTGCTTTTCTCTTTTGCCAGTGCGGTACTGCTGGTGTTAATGGCGGTCTTTTTATTCGATGTGCCAATCAAGGGAAGTGTTCTGCTGCTGATGGGGTCGCTGTTTATCTACTGTATTCTCTCAACTGGAATGGGGATGCTATGTTCGTCAGTGACCAAAAGCCAGATCGCGGTGATCTTTCTAGCATTGATTGCAACGATGATGCCGGCCGTGCAACTCTGCGGATTGACTGACCCAGTGCCGAACGATGGCAGTCTCAGCAGTATTATCGGTAACATTTATCCGACGACCCACATGCTGCTCATTAGCCGCGGCGTATTCAACAAGGGGTTGCGTTTCACACACTTGACGATTCCAGTCCTGATTCTGGCAGTGGAAATTGTGGCCATCTGCGGTCTGGGAATCCTTACGCAAAGAAAACAGGAGCGTTAAGCCATGAAAGAGTCGTTTCGACATATCTTCAGCCTCGGCTGCAAGGAGCTTGCCGGCCTGTTCCGGGATCCGCTGCTGGTCGTTTTAATCATCTACTCGTTCAGCCTGAATATCTACATAGGGGCGAAATCCGCTCCGGAGGCGATTTCCGATGCCGCCATTGCCATAGTAGATGAAGACGGCTCGCCTTTGAGCAAACGCATCAGCGATGCCTTTATCCCTCCGCTGTTCCTCAAGCCGGACATGATTTCCCGAGCGGATATCGACCGGTTGATGGATGAGGGGCGATATACGTTTATCGTGGTATTCCCTCCATCCTTCCAGGAGAAGGTCATGGCCAATGACAACCCGGAAGTTCAGGTCAATGTCGATGCAACCCGCATGTCCCAGGCCTTCACGGGGAACGGTTACATTCAGCAAATCATAAACCGGGAAGTAAAGAGTTTTATCGGAGAAAAGAGTCAAGGCAAACCAATTTACTCTGCTGGTGCAATCATCCGCAACCGGTTCAACCCGAATCTGACGAAGAGCTGGGGACGAGCGGTAAATGGATTGATCAACAACATCACGATGATCGCCCTCATCCTGACTGGGGCAGCGCTAATCCGGGAGCGCGAACGCGGCACGATGGAGCATCTGCTGGTAACGCCGGTCAAGCCGGTGGAAATCATGATCTCCAAGGTCTGGTCAATGTCGCTTCTGGTGCTGGTGGTGACTGGATTTTCTCTGATTATGATCGTCCACAAGCTTCTAGGCATTCCGATTGCCGGCTCCTTCTGGCTGTTCATGCTGGGAGTATTGATCAATCTTTTCACGGTAACTTCGCTGGGGATTTTCCTGGCCTGCTTTGCCCGTGACATGCCGCAGTTGGGAATTCTGCTGATCCTGGTGCTGATGCCGATGCAAATTCTCTCGGGCGGAACGACTTCCCAGGCGAACATGCCGGCGTTCATTCAATTCGTCATGCGGTTTGCGCCAACGACCTATTTTGTGGAATTCAGCAAGGCGATTCTCTTCCGTGGAGCGAATTTCAGTCTGGTCTGGAAAATCTTCCTGCAAATGCTCATTCTAGGCGGTGTCTATTTCTTCATTGCGCTTCGCAGGTTCCGCAAATCGGTCGCTAGCTAAGAAGTTAAAATTCGACGTTGATTCCCCCAAAAAAGGTTCCATGCACATTATCCAAAATTCTATCTTGACATGAAAAACAAAATCGATGAAGTGGTGACTGTCAGCAACCTTCGCTCCATGGCGGGAAGCCGTTCCTACATGCGTGGCGAAGAGTATTTCCAGGATGGCGCAGTGAAAAATCTATACTGCGATGGCGAGCAGCTGACAGCGGACGTGCGCGGGACGCAAGTCTATCGGGCACGTATCACCAATGACAACGGACACCTTGACGGCAAATGCAGCTGCCCGGTCGGGCGTGACGGCGACTTCTGCAAACACCTGGTCGCGCTGGGGCTGACCTATCTGTACAAGCAGGAAGAAGCACTGGAGAAGAAGAACAAATCAACCTTCTCCTGGAAGGAGTTCCTGCAGAAATGCGACAAGGAAGAACTCATCAAGATCATCCTGGAGATGTCGCCGAACAATGCGCAACTCGTTGAACGATATCGGATGGCAAACCTGCCGTCCAGCCCCAATGTCAAGCTGCGCGAACTCAAAAGCAAGGTGGACGAGCTCTTCAGGCTGGCTGAGGACATGGAGGAATACTACGACGATTATTGGGATGGTTATGAAGTGGACGACAGCGAGGAAATATTCAATGAGCAAAGCGATTTGCTGCTGAAAGTCTTGGAGCGGCTTACCATACAGGAGGAATTCAAACTGCTCTTTGGGATAACCACATATGCCATCGGGAAATTCTTGGATTCCTCCAACGCAGAAATGGATTCCGTGCAGGAGTTTGTCGATAGACTGACCGGATATTATCTAGAGGCTACCCGTGCGCAACCCAAATCCAATGACGAGATATTCAACCTTTTCCTGGAATGGGAAGACAAAGGACAGAACTTTGGCTACGGCGTCATCTCCCGCATACTGAGTGGGCTTCCTGAAGAAATCATGGAAAAATGGGTGGTTGGCGCATTGGAGGAGTGGCGTAGCTATCCGCCATGCAAGCTTGGGGACTACTCCTACAACGAAGAGCGCAGTTATGTCGAACGGCACTTGCTGACCTGGGCGAACGAACAAAAGAACGACAGCCTTAAGCTGGAAATCTTGGAAAAGAAAATGCAAAGCGCGGGCGATGTAGTCGATCTGGCAAGGGAATACCATCGACAGGGCATGCAGGCGAAAGTCATTCCGTTGCTCAAGAAGGCACACAAGGAACTTGGCAGAACCCCTGCGATAACTGACTTGCTGGCCGAGGAGCTGCAGAAGACGGGGAACGACGACGAGGCGCTCGCAATGGCCTGGGAGGAGTTCACAAAAGATCCTATGGACGATACGGCGCTGAATCGCTTGCAGACGGTCTCCAGCAAGATGAAATGCTGGAAGGAATACTACCAGAAAGCACTGGATTTTCTGGAGGAACAGGACAAAAAGGATAGCAAGCGCACTTCAGGCTCTTTCTACTCTTACCACAACAGCATGCGTCAGCGCCGCGTGGAAGTCCTGTTCACCCATGGGGATCAGCTGACCGCATGGAATTTGGCGCAAGGCTCAAGCCTTTCCGAGGAATGGTGGCTGAAACTGGCGGCTTGGCGGTCAAAGGAGGTTCCGAAAGAAGCCGCCTCGATCCTAAGACAGCTGCTGGACGCCGCATTGCGCCCCACCGGGGAAAATGCCTACCGCCATGTAATCCAACTGCTCCAGGTTTACCGCAAGTATCTGCAAATGGCCAACTGCGAGGCTGAGTTTTCCGCCTACTGCGCAAATATACGCCAGGAATACAAGCGACGTAGGTTGCTGATGGAACAGATGAATGCCGCAAAGCTGTAGATGTCCAACGGATCAACCACAACAGTACGAGCACCCCGGGTGCCCGTACCTAAGACGTTTTGTCCTGTGGCAGGGCAGATTTTCCCGGCCCATCCAATTGGGGAAGCGCCATGTCCAGCCGCTTTAGCGACGACATCCCTTGAGCACGAGCACCCCGGGTGCTCGTACTTAACCGATGCATTAATTGCGAGCATCTAGTTGATGTAACCAAAAGCACATTTAGATTATTGGACATGGACAAGTACCCCTCAAGGACATCAAGCCACTCGGGGCAGGTTGCCGTCCACAATACAACATAATCCCCGTCGGGGCCGGTGTCCGCAACCTTCAACAGAAAAAGGAAGATCGCTATGAAACGAAAAGCTGCCGTATTCACTGGTCCTGGAAAGTCGTTTGAAGTCCGCGAATTCGAAGTAGGAGCGCCTGGTCCCGGCCAAGTCGGGCTCGAACTCATCTCCAGCGGAATCTGCGGAACCGATGTACACATTCACGGCGGTTTTCTCGCCATGCCCAGCTTCCCGATGGTGATCGGACATGAATTCATCGGACGCATCGACCGTCTCGGCGAAGGCGCGACAACTGATGCGCTCGGCAATGCGCTTAAGCCAGGCGCCCAAGCGATTGCCTGCGTCGCGATCCCCTGCGGAACATGCTTCAATTGCCGCCGAGGCGAAACTGCGAGCTGCCTCGCCTTCAAGGTGACTTACAGCCAAAATGTGAACGACGCCCCGCATTTCCACGGCGGATTTGCGGAATATCTGTTCTCCCCGGCGAAAAATCTGGTAATGTTGCCGGAAGCGGTCAAGCCGCTGGCGGCGGCGGCATTCCCGTGTGGCGGACCGACGGTTATCCGCTCATGCGCATACGGAGGCGGCCTCGAACTCGGCGAGCTGGTCGTAATTCAGGGCAATGGTTCGCTCGGACTGTTTGCGTTGGCGTATGCAAAAGCGCACGGCTGCCACGTCATCGTAATCGGGTCGTTGGCCAACCCCGAACGTGTGGAGCTGACACGCGAACTTGGCGCCGACGATTTTCTGGACTTCCGCAAACTCTCTGATGATGACATCGCCAAGCGCGTCAATGACATGGCGGCGAAGTTCAATCGCGGCAACGGCGCGGATGTCGTGATCGAAACCAGCGGCGCGCAGAATGCGTTTCCGCTCGGCGTCAAACTCCTGCGTACTCGCGGACGCTACTTCGTCCCGGGACAATATTCGAATCGGGGTCCTGTCGATTTCGAGCCGCAACTGGTTACCTTCAAGGCACTTCAAATCTTCGGCAGCGGCCAGTACACAATGGCCGACATCGGAACCTATCTCGACTTTCTTGCCGGAAAACCGGAGTTGCAGGACATCTTCTGCCGCCTAGTGAAGACGTTCCGGGTTGACGATGCCAACGCCGCCATGGCCGATGCCGAGTCTGGACGCGCCATCAAAGCGGTCTTTACTGCAGATTGAGGTGTATCCCCAATGCTCTTTTCAATTCGCGCTTCACTGGTTCCGCAAATCGATCGCCAGCTAAACGTTATCTAGCTCGGTCATGTCATCTATTTACCTAAAAAAAGCAGCTGAAACTGGATTTTGTTCCTAATTGATTGACCATCATATGGTTAGAAATTTTATTCCGTTCACCATATTGGTGAATTGAAATGCGTCGGTCTTCTGTAGCGCCTTTGCAAGGCGCCCGGCATGGGGGCATCATACCCTCGGCTGAAGCCCCATAAGCGTCAGGTTGTTTTCGCCCCTTAATCGGTTTTTGTAGGAAAACATATCTCTTTTGTAAGGCATAAGTCCTTCTAACGCAATGTATTAAGCTCGGAGAGCTGGCATCATAAGTAACCCCAGGTGGAGCGAAGCGAAACCTGGGGCAAGGCATCCCCCCGAAATCAAAGCCTTGGAAAGGCGACACATGAA
>JAGVUR010000018.1 GCA_019136135.1 Verrucomicrobiota bacterium | reverse complement strand
TAAGTAGCAAAGGCCAAGAAATCAAAAATGGGTTTTTGAGAAAAACGGCTTGCGTAAGTACGAAATCAGGCTGAATATGCCTGTTTCTTGAAGCCTATGGGATGACTCTGAATTTTCTTCATTTTCTGTTTCCTTTGGTTTGTGCTCAATTATGAATCAATTGACAAAAAACGAAATATATAACAGATTTTACGAAATACTAAGTCAAATATCAAGAGGACAGGATTTATAGAGTTGTTTATTTTTCAATTGGCTTCAGGTCGGACAGGTCGGACAGGTCGGACAGGCTGGATGATTTTAGGATGAAAAAAGCCTCCTGATGAAGGGAACATCTGGAGGCTTTGCGGTGGGATTACAATATAGGGTGAAGATTACTTTTTGCGCCACATCTTGGTTGAGGTATCGCCGTAGTCGGAGTTTTTGTAGGGGGAGACGTGTCCGTCAAAGTGGAGCATGTTGCAGAGGTCGTTGTGGCGGAAGCCGAGTACGCATCTAGTATCGCTTCTGGTCACTGTGTAACCACTCCAGTGGTAGATATCATATTTCGAATCAGCGACAGCGATGGTTGTTGCTGGTTCGACGAGATCGGTTTCAACAAGATTGCCGTAGCACGAGCTTGCTGGTTCAAGGATGACTCCAGCGAGCCATTCGGCCTTGAAGTAGGAGCAAATCAAGGGTTTTGCGAAGGCAGGATCTACGTTTGCGCGAAGCCAGTTTGTGCTCATCGGATTGGAGTGGCTTGGGCATTTGAAGAGCTTGTAGTCGCCGATGTACTTGGAGATGAAATCCGGCCACCAGATGATTTTGGTTTTGCCTTCGCTGTACTGATAAGCGGCTGGCATGTAGCCTTCACTGTCAGACGCATACATGATGTGTCCGAGTCCGATCTGTTTGAGGTTTGAGACACAGCTTATGGCTCGTGCCTTGTCCCGTGCCTTTGACAGCGCGGGCAACAACATCGCTGCCAGAATTGCGATGATCGCAATCACGACAAGCAATTCAATCAAGGTGAACTGTAGTAGCTTCTTCATTTTTCGTCTCCTGTGGCTTGAGTTCAAAATAAACTAAAATACAAATAATAAAATAAATTATACAAAATACCACGTCAAATTTCAAGGGGCTGGAATTTACGAATTCAATTATTTGCGTTGGGCTTCATCTGTTCATTTTTGACCCAGCAATTTCTGCATCTGCAGGGGTTTAGTCCGCATGTTCCATCCTGTGGTGGTTGCTTTGGAATGACAAATGAGTTCAGGACGAGTTTTTTGAATTGGAGCCAATCTTGGTCATCTTTGCCCTTGAACTGGTTTTGGGTGATTTGGTTCCATCCTCCTGCGCTTGATGGGAGCGCGATGTTTAGGATTCTGCTTTGATCCGGGTTTGCGACATTGACGAGCGTATCGAAAGGTTGGTTTGCAAGTTCGTCTCCGAACCTTTGCTTGATCGCTTCCCTGAGGCTTGCCTCGCCATCTTTGTCGATTGCGCTTCCTTCTATTCTTGAGAAAGAGTAATCGCCGAAGAATTGGACATTCAGGTCAAGCCATGCGATGATCGTCTGCAGTCCGATATTGTCTTCGAGGAGCGATTTGCAGTGTCCATTGAGTAGTTTTGGCGCGAGCTTGCTTGCGTATGCGAAGTAGTCTTTTGGCTCGGAGACACCGGTTTCCTGATTTCGTTGGAGGAGCCTGATCATTCCTGGCTTGTTGACGATCTGCGAGTAGGAATTGGAGTATGGTGTCCAGGCGTGTTGCCGATTCGGCATGATGCCTCTCAGGTCGAGTTTTTCGGTTGCTTTACCGAATCCATGACAGGAAATGCAGTGTCTGTCAAGTACTGGCTGGACTGATTTCATGAAGCTGAATCCGCCGTTGTAGCTTTGTGTTGGGAATGGCGTGATGTCGTCGCAGGATCCCAAATTCAAGGCTCTTGCAGGTGGCGGGGCTTGGTTTTTGTTTTCGTGGCAGCCGACGCAGCTAAGGAGTTCGCCAGGTTGGACATAGATGAACGTTCTCATGGTCATCACTGCCTGACCTGTTTTGTCTAGCGCCTGGAGTTGGATTGGGATTCCCGAGGGGAGACGGAAGTATGCCTGTCCATCATCTCGGACAGGTACGGTACCTTCGATTCTCTTGACGATTTCGTTGTTTGCGACGCTTCGACTTGGGACTGCGGCGGTTGGTTGGCAGATGATCGAGTTGACTCTGATCGCCTTGATTTTCTCGCCGAAGTCTGTTCGGCCCAGGTTTGCGTTTTGGATGAAGACGTATCCTGGTTTTCCTGCATCGCCCGCGCTTACTGTACTGAGGATCACGGGGGGAATGGGACGAGGCTGGATTGGGATCGGTGAGACGCAGGACATCTCGTTGTCGACATAGATCTGTTCCCTTCCTCCGAGGGAGTCGATTAGCCAAATCGAGTATGAATTGACCGCTTGGATTCGTCCTTCCGAGATCAGTTGCTCTCGTCCTCTGGCGACGAATGTCAGGTCTTCAGAGAGCGGCCAAGCTGATTTGTATGGGGATGTTGGCCATCCTTCGGTTTCAGGGAAGCGGGCTTCCGGTGTGACTCTGGTAATGGGTTCTGGTCCGTCTTCGCCGAGTTTTGTATCGAGATGGATCACTGAGCCTGCGGTGTACGAGTGGTGCGCCATTGCCAGTGCGAGGACCTTGTCAGAGCCTGGGATTGCCCGTGGTTCTGCGATCATGCACGGGTTTCGCGTATAGTTTCCGTAGAAGTGCGCTGTTCCTGTGCCGTCTGGTCTTATGGTCCAAAGGCTTTGGTAGATGGTATCGTGTCGATTGATGTAATCCCATCTGGAGTAGATGATTCTGCCGTCTGAGAGTACGCTTGGATCCCATTCGTTGGCTTCACCGAAGGTAAGCTGTTTGATGTTCGAGCCATCGTTGTCCATGCGATAGAGGTAGTATGCTGGCGTATATCTTCCGCCATGGCAGCGTCCGTATGTTTGGCATCGAGTCGAGATGAATGCGATTCCACCATCGGGGAGGTAGCATGGATCGAAATCCTCGATCAGCACAGTATTTCTGTCTCCGACTCGTTTGAACGGATCGTTTTTCGTGCCTGTAATTTGCCTGAGGTTTTGCCCGTCCACCCCGATTTCATAGATGAAGAATCGTCTGTGATTTGGGTTTTGGACGGAGTGGTCGCAGAATGAGAAGAGGATTTTCTTGCCATCGTAGGAAAGGTCGGGATGATGAGTGCTGCCGACCGGGAGCTTGCCCTTGAGCAGCTTGATTTCTTCCGGGTTCTGGGATTTCCAGTTTTTGAGTACGACGAGTCCTGCGCCAGTTCTGCTTCTTTGTCCCAGGTATTGGTCAACCATGTGGCTGTACGTTGGTGGCGGTTGCTTATTGATCAGCAAGTCGTCGAAAGCGAGTTTCGGATGTTTGAAGAGGATTTCCCTTCTGATGGCCTTGAGTTCACGGCCCAGGGCTGCCCAATCTCCGGTTTTCTGTTCTTTTTGGAGTTCGACGCGTTTTCTAAGGTCGGCGAGTCTCTTGTCATATCCTGTGAGCTTGACTGATTTCTCGACGAATTCGAGGGTGTTTTCAGCAAGGACGAGGATGGTATCGATATCCGACATTGCATTGCGTCCTTCTCTTGCCTGGATATAGAGTTCCAGGAATTTGTCTAGTTTTTCCTTTTGGCTGAGGAGTTGCTGGAGTTTTGTTTTCAGGTGATTTCCTGCTTTTCCTTGTTGTTCTGCAAGGTTGTTGATTGCCTTGCCGAGGACTTCGGTCGTGTTTGTTGTAGGATCGAGGAGTATGAAATGCGCTCCTCCGATGTCTTGCCTAAGCCATTGCGCTTCGTCAGGGAACGACCTGTCCATTGCCGTGCTGATTTCCTGGACGCGCCAGGCGAGGGGCTTGGCGGCGTAAATTGAGAAGCCGACTTTTTGTTGGGGTGTATCTCCACGCTTATCAATACCGACTCCGACCTGGAGCTTGGTGTACTTCTTGTCAAGCTTGACGCAGAACAAGCTGTTTGCATGCGCCCACCAAGCTGTTTTATAGGTGGTTCCAGCGATCTCGATCGGTTCTCCCATATGGTTTTTGTTGAGCGTGAACTGGTTCCATTGCGTCCATTTCCAGGTCACTGGTGCATCGACCCCAGGGACTTCTTTGCCGTCAACAGTCGTCAGGATCGGATCGACCCAGCTGGTGTGGTCGCCTGAATTTCCGTCTTGCCCATCGTCCGCCATCAGCCAGATTTCATCAAGTCCCGTCACATCCGCAACCAGAATTTTGGCTGGGATGAATTTTTTCATTTGCAGGGATTTGGCGAGGGGAACGACTTCCTTTTGCGATGCATTTTTCAGTGAATTGGCGTTGTTGACGATTTCCTGGATCCACTTGGGTTGATCTGCATTGAGGAGACAGGCTATGGCAATGGCGATGAAGAGGAGACGGGTTTTCATTTTAGCGACCTATGATTACTTGAAATCGATTCTGCCGTATGCGGAAGTCAGGGCATTGAGTCCGTGGCGTTATCCCAGGTATTCCTGGGCATGGAACATCATTCCGTCCTTGATGTTGGCGGAATCGTCAATCTCTGCGAGTAGGATTTAGAGTTTTTCGCGGTCGACGAAAGGCTTTTGCAGACCGTCTTCCATCAGCGTCCTAAGCATGATGAGGGTTGGTTCCAGCATTTCGTCGAAGCTGTATGTCCGCGTTGGGTCTTTTGGTCTGTCGTAGCTGACGGTACATTCGAGGGTAAGCGAAAGCGCTCCAGAACTCAATGTTGCCAGTGTATTGAGGTTGAGGCTCTTGCCAGGCTTGGGCATTTGAGTTGGCATCGGCCTTAGGCCGGCATTTGCGAAGGCGACATTGACAAGATGGCTGCATTCAAGGCCACGTTCAACATTTGCGGGATAATCGAGAATCGATGGCGCCAACAATGAAGGAGCGTACTCGCAGGAATGGCAATTAAGGACGAGATCGACTCTCCAGCGTGCGACGAGGGCGAGGAGTGCCCGTGCCTCGGCGGTTTTGACGTCACCTGGGGCGGCATCGTGCATGATGTTGTAGCCCTGAGAATTCGGGTAACCTCCCGGGAAAGAGACTTTGTCTAGTGGGAGGGGGAAGTATTCCTTGCTTCCTCGCCAGCCGATCAGCGATCCATCCACCCAGGTGCCCTGTGATGCGGCTCGGAAGGTGTCGAAGTCGACATTTCTCAAGTGGTCAGGCGAAATCGCCCGTCCGTCCATGTTGACGCATGGTAGGATGATGAGCCTGTAGTTTTGTGCGAGTCGAAGCATGTCATCGTCTTTCTTGCCTCTGAAGTCCTTGCCTGTTTCCAGGAGTTGGATGAGGTTGGCTAGGGAGGCGACGCTTTCGGCTTCGGCTCCATGTATGCCGGCGCAAACCAAGATGGTTTGTTGTTGCGTTTTTTCGCCAACGTAGGTTTTCCAGGTCGTTGATGAAGATCCTGCGGACCAGTTGGTTTGCGGTGGCGGCTCATTGAACTCTCCGTAAAATACGGCGTAGACTGGAAAATCCGCGGGAGTTCTGGCAATGATTTCAGCTTTTCCTCGTTTGACTGATTTGCAGACATCGATGATTTCCTGTGGTTTGACACGCCAGAAATCAGGTTTTGGTTCCAGGTTTTCGATGGTAAACGGTTTGAATTTCATAGTTGTCTGCGCTGTTAGGATTGAGGCAATGAGGATTGCTGCGGTTGCCAGGGGTCGTTTTGGATTCATGTCATTCCCAGTTTTCGATTTCCTTGTCCTGGTTAGGGAGTTCGGTTTCGGTATCGTCCTTCAGTTTCCAGGCTGGTTTGCGCCTGAATTTTGATTTGAATTTCGATGTGATTCTTCCGGTTTCCTCCAGGTGCCTCATGCAGGCCCTGATGCAGCCCGATGCGCCTTCCAGTGCTCTGGCGTACCAGTAGATTGTACGAAGTTTGTACTCTTGCGCCTTGCCAACATGTTCGGCGAAGTTGATGCGATCTTCTTCGGTGATGTTGAAGGGATTGTGTTTGGGCGATGCGCCGCAGAAGTACCTCGAGCACTTCATGTAGTCGATGTTGGCCCATTTGATTTCATGCCCGTCGATCGTGACCGTGATGCAATCATTGTCGTCAAAAGGTATTGCATTGCCGGTGCAATTTTGGGCGCAGAGTTTGCACCGATCGCAGATTGTGCCTGGCTTGACGACAGGATCGTACTCGAATTCCGCATCTGTGAGCAGGAGCGCGATGCGTTGTCTTGGACCGAATTCCTTGGAGAGGAACATTTTGGACCAGCCGATTTCACCGAGTCCGGCGATGACTGCGCCGAGTCTCATGTGATGGGCGACATTGGGGTGCGGGTATCCTTCCTTCGCGGGCTTGCTGAAATTTTCCCTGGGGACTTTTTCTTTTCCGATGACCTGTCCTGAGAGGTCGTTAGGCGTCCATCCGAGGTGGTTTGGGATGGGCATGCTGTCGTACCCCTGGTCTTCGATCCAGTCGCAGATCGCCTTTAGTGTCAGCGGTTGCCTGATGCTGTTGATGCTGGCATAGCCCATTGAGGAGTAGTTTGTGAAGAATGTGCCTTCCTCGATGCCTCGGAAGACTCCGCGGAAATGCTTGAAGCCCAATGCGATGATCGATTTGCAACCAGGCAAGGCATAGCGGATGTCCATCTGAGTCGGACATCCCTCGTATCTCGAGGTTGGGCCGACCGCTACGATGTCGGCTCCGGCATTAAGCGCGACTTGCTTGAGGAGTTTTGTGCTTAGCATTGGCTGTCTCCGAATTTGACGTGGAATTTGTTTTTAAGAACGCCTCTTTCTTCCAGGTGTGCCATGCAAGCCTGGTGGCAGCCCTTCATTCCGCCCAGCGCTCGTCCGCTCCAATAGATTGGACCGAGCTTGTAGGTACGCGCCTTTGTGTATGGCTGCTGGTTGAAGCCTACCTCGTCAGCTTCGGATGTTATAAATGGATTGCAGGATTTTTCGCCTCCACCGTGGTATCCGATGGAGCACTTGGCGAAATCGAGCTTGTTCCAGGAGATTGTTCTTCCCGCGATCTTGACGGTTTGCTTTTCTGTTGGTGAGATTGCGCATGCTGGGCATTCCTGGATGCATTTTCCGCAGTGGTCGCACAGGCCACCGGGGAAGATTGGATCGGGTTCCAGTTCAGCATCGGTGAGCACGACGGCGAACATCTGCCTGGGACCGTACTCGGGGGTCAGGAAGACACCTGAATCGCCGATTTCACCCAAGCCTGCGCAGTAGGCCGCCAAGCGCATCTGGAAGTAAATGTCAGGGGCAGGGCGATTGGGGTCGACGGGTTTCGAATACTGGCTTGAATCCTTGCCAAAGTAGTTTGGGTTGACATCAATGAATTCCTGGCCCATTTCGTCAGGGTTGATTCCATCGAGGTTTGACCATGGGAAGTTGTCGGTTATGGGGGATGCCTCATATCCTGCGTCCTCGAAGATGTTGCAGAATTTCCAGAGTGCGACGGGTTGGAAGACCCATTTTGTTCCGGCGTAGCCCATCATCGAGAATGAAGCGTACATCGTGCCGGCACGCATGCCGCGATACAGGCCACGCAGCAACCTGAAGCCAAGCACGACTACAGATTTGGCTTCGGGGAAAGCAGACATGGGGTTGAAACGCGCGGGCAGTTCGGCAAAGCGATCTGGCGAGGCGATGCCGACGATGTTGGCACCGCTGTTGAGAGCGTGTGTCTTGACTTGGGTACTGGTAAGCATACTGGCATCCTGGGTTTTTGGGCTACGTTTCTAGAAAGAAAATTCGATACAATACTACTATATAAAACGGCATTGCACAATCTAGGAACTAAATTCACCCTTTAACCTGAAAAATCAAGCTAAAGAAGGAGATTTTGAGCGTAGAAGCTGAAGAATTTTATCCTTCAACAGATCCAGCACGAAATCAAGGCAAAAAATCGTCGGTTTCGTACTCAAAAGGAATGTGACATGCCTCTCGGGTTCGACATTGGGGAGTATGGGACTGGGACTGGGACATATGAGACAAATGGGACGAATGAGACATATGGGACTGGGAGATTGAACTGGGACTGGGACAGGTCGGACAGGGTCGGACGGGTCGGACAGGGTCTGACTGGGTCGGACGGGTCGGACAGGGTCTGACTGGGCCTGACTGGGTCTGACTGGGCCTGACTGGGCCTGACTGGGCCTGACTGGGCCTGACTGGGTCTGACTGGGCCTGACTGGGCCTGACTGGGCCTGACTGGGCCTGACTGGGCCTGACTGGGCCTGACTGGGCCTGACTGGGCCTGACTGGGTCTGACTGGGTCTGACTGGGTCATGCAGGGCAGATAAATCTGCCCTACCACAGAACAAGACATCTTAAGTATGAGCACCCGGGGTGCTCGTACTCAAGTGGTGTCGTTGTTCAAGCGGCTGAAAATGGCGCATTCCTAGTCGGACGGGTCGGGCGGGTCATTCAGCATTCACAATTCATAATTCATAATTCATAATTCAAAAAAGCAAGCGGCTGGAGTCGGAGTGATTCCAGCCGCTTGCTTTTTGAGGATGAACTAATTTGTTTAGAGGTCGAGATCGAGTCCGAGGTCGTCGTCGAGTGATTCCATGGCTGTTTTTTCGACTTTAGTGATCTGTTTTGGCATTTTATAGGTAGGTAGGTATCGATAGTAGACTTGCAGCGAGAGCGCACATAGTGCGGTAGTGTACACTTTGTCCATTTGCGGTTTGCTTTTGACATTCTTTGAGAGTTTTCCAGGGCTTTCCCAGTATCCGTCCTGATGTTGTTTTTGGACGCATAGCGGTGAGAATTTTTCGTTCCAGTCTTTCCAGGTTTTTTGCCCTGCATGGAACATTGCCTGTGTGCAATAGTACCAATAGTATGTTGGATTTGAGTGTGCTCCATCGCAAGTCCAGAAATCATCTGACCATTTGAGTCTTGATTCCTGCGGATTTTTTGGGTTATTGACGTAGTCGTTGATGTATGTGATTCCTGTTTTGGCTTCTGCGCAGCTACCTTCACCGAGGAGTTGGAGGCAGAGCGTGCCGGCGCCTTGCATGCCGTCCGAGCCACCTCCTGGCGAGGCATATCCGAAAGGCCTTGCGCTTGGATCCTTTGATTTCTTGAAGGCGACTCGTCTCATGAAGCTGACGCCTTTTTCCATTCCGCGATCCAATCCTTTGACATTGGCACCGGCCACATAGCCCGCCTTCATCGCCTGGTATTGCCACCCTGCGACTGAGAGGTCCCAACGTGCTCCCTTCTTGTACTGGTAATCGTATCCGCCACCGGGTTGTTGTCCGTCAACAATGACTTGCAAAGCGGCTTCCATCGGTGGTTTAAGGAATGGGATTTTAGTCATGCCATAGGCTTCCGAGAGTGCGTATGCTACGATTCCGTTGGTATAGGGGTATGTATTGTCTTTTGCAAGTGCATTTGCATTGACCCTATCTGCGAGGTATTGCATTGCGCGTTGGACGGTTTCACCGAATTCCTCCGATGTCGGTGTTTCTCCATGTGCCAGGAAGGCAAGGAGGCAAAGCCCAGCCATTGCATCCTGGTATTGCGTTGCCCATGATCCATTTGGGTTTTGCTCTTTTTTGAGCCATCTGAGCGCTCTAAGGACGGCTGTTTCCGTACGGCTGCTACCACCGCCTCGCTTGATGGCCTTCATGCGTCCTGTTGTGGAGCGTCCTTCATAGAGGGATGAGAGCTTCAGGGGCGTGTCGTTTGCCTTGATGTCCAAGGCATCTGAGAAATCCATCGTTTCCTCGCCGGCAGAAGTAGAAATGAGATTCGGGTCTGCGAAATCCTCGGAGATGATGTCCGCGACTTGATCTGCCTCGATTACCGGGATTTCCGTTTCCGGGACGGGCTGTTCATCTGCCAGCTGTTCCAGTTTATCGAGCTCCTCCAAGATTTTTTCGTCTTCCAGCTCCTTGGTTTCCTCTTCTTGTATTTTGACTTCGACGACTAGTGGAGCTTGGCTTGCGGCAGTCGGATCGTAGAACAGGAACAAGGAGAGTGCGACAAGGACGTGGACTCCCAGGGATACGAGGGGGCCGATCATTGATTCGATATTTTTCCTGCGCTGGTAGGCGGCAAGAATCGCTTCAATGCTTTGCTGTTGTGCTTCGTAATCGGGTTGTTGATACTCTGACATAATGGCATCACTCCTTGCTGATGTGCACGATCGCTCCTCCCTTCGGATCTATCGTTTGGTCACATCAATCATTTATTGTCAAAACATTCAAGTTGTTGTAGCCGTGTTTGCGGCAAAGATCCAGTGCCGTGACAAGATCTTGTGCCCTTGCCCGTTGGGAGACCTGGACCATCACGGTCGAGTCCTTGCCCGTGTGACTAAACCTTTCAAGGAAATTATCTATTTCCGAATACGTCAGTACCTTGCCGCGCAAGCGCAATTCATTTTTGTAGACTTGAACCTCCAAGAGTCTAGGTGCCACGCCTTCCTGCTTTCTCGCTCCTGCCGAGGGCAAGTTGATGGCCAAATGCGCTTCTGGTATTTCGTCCTCCATCGTCACAATGAAATAAATCAGCAAGAGGAATACGATGTCAATCATCGACGACATCGGAATGGCCAGACTATCATCTTCGTGTTTTCTCATAATATTTGAAATGAACCTTGGTTGGTGAGATCGGGTTTAATCGCTGGCGACTGCGACAATCGACACCTTTGTGAAGCCGATTTTAGCCAGTGCGTTTTGGAGCAATTCGTCAATGTACCTGTATTCCACGTTTCTATCGACTCTGATAAGGACTGGGACGAAGTCACCTGTTTCTTCCTTGACTGCGAGCAGTGTTTGCCTGATTCCCTGTAGGGTTTTTGGTTGGAGTGCGATATTGTATGTGATTTTTGGTCTTCCATTGATTATAATGAGTTTACCATTGGCGTCTTTTTCCATTCTCATATTGATGGTGATGGCCATTTTCTTGGCGACGCTTTCGGCTTTTGCGTTTTTCGCCTGGGCCAGCGAGATGGTATTGTCGACCAGGTCGCCGTCCACGGAAGCCGTCACGATGAAGAAGATGATAAGCAGGAAAACGATGTCGATCATTTGTGTGACCGGCGTTTCCAGTGTTTCGTCACTTCTGCGTCTCATAGTTGGTATTCCTTCTGGTGATGCCTTGGCTTTTTATGGCCAAGGCTTCTGATTCAAGTTAATGCCGACGGTATGAGAGTCTTATTCGACTTCCACGTTTCTGAGGACCTTGATAAGGTCCAGGACTTTTGCCTCCGATTCCAGGAGCAGGCGAGTTGCGTTGTTTTTGAAATAGGTAAAGAAGAGGAGTGCCGGGACCGAGATCAGCAATCCCACGCATGTTGTCCAGAGGGCAGTTGAGATCGACCGTGCGAGCACCTTGGTTTTGGCTGCGCCGGAAGTGGTTGCCAATCCATCGAAAGCCATGACCATGCCGACGACTGTTCCCAGCAGTCCAAGCATCGGGGCGATTTGACCGCAGATATTGAGGTAGTTGACCTTTTGCAATATCTTTTCGGATTCCAGATCCGTTGCCGAGGCGACGGCTTGCTGGACCACTTCATATCCATCTTCGATGTTGTTGAATGCGGTTCTCAAGATAGAAGACAGTGGCGAAGGGTTGGTATCGCAGGTTGTGAAGACGGCATCCAGGTCGCCTTGTTGCAGGGCATCCTGCACGCCGTCGACAACGGTATGGGGCATGATGCGTTCCAGCTTGATGTTAATGAACGAGTTTACGGCGAAAATCACAGTCATGAAGGAGGTGGCGAAGAGTCCTATCCAGATCAACAAGTTGACAATGCTTCCGCCATAGAGGATTTCCCACAGTTCTTCCATCGCTGTTTGCTGCTCAACAACGGTTTCCGCAGCCTCGGCATCCTGGCCAAAGGCAATGCAACAACCAAAGACGATTCCCATCAACAACAATGAC
>JAGVUR010000005.1 GCA_019136135.1 Verrucomicrobiota bacterium | reverse complement strand
GACCCGTGACACCCTCTGGGTGGTGGAAGCAAATCAAGCCCCCCCCTAGCCATCATCTCCGTGCACAAACGATTTCAGCAACATCAATATCAAAAATCATTGGTGTTTATTCGCGTTCATTCGTGGTTCCTATAAAAAAGCCATGAACATCATCATTGGCGTCATGCCGTCAACTGTTTTTTTCAGGTTCAACCATTCACCATTCATCCTTCATCATTCATCCTTCATCATTTACAAATGACTTTTGGCGCATGTTCCATGGTCTGCGCAGAACCAATTCCCGGCGCAAGCCTGATGAAACATTTGCGCGACTTAAAGTCGTCACAGTCGTTGACAAGAAAGTTGAACGAAAAACCTTCCGAAACTGTCGCCGAATTGACGCCAAATGCCGACAAGGGCACCGATATTACATAAACAACGCCATCTGAAGTCCTAAGGGCAGATGAGACAATGGCGTAGCGTATCGCCTCAGCCTTGAAGCCTGACGGGACAATCCAGCAGCCAGGACAGGGGATTCCCTTTGCATCAAGAGCAACTCCAAGCTCAAAGTACCCGTCCTGCTTCGGAAAGCCAAGGGCAAACTGGATTCCGTCGCCTTCCCAAGGGACATCGGGATTCGTATGGGGACAATGGACATCGTCGGTCACCTCCGCCCTAATGTGCAACATCTCGTCTTGGCAACCCAGCCAAATTTTCGCTGACAGATCGGCTGGCGACTTCCATGCGCACTTGGCGGATTCAGGGTCGAACTGGAACATGTTTTCGACTTGCGAGACATTGTCCAGCGTAAAGTCCGGGCTTCGTTCGCAAAACGCAATTCCCTTGCAAACCGTGGCAAATGAAGACGATTTTTCGACGTGGAGAGGCGCCTCGATGCCATCAAACGACACGCCGATCCGTACAACAGGCGACTCGCGACGACATTGAACCGTAAACGGTACCCGAAGAACCTGCTTCGATGAAAGCTCGCAATTTGAGGGCAAGCCCGAAAAAACCGCCCCTTTCGAAATGTCGGGAGACAAGGTGCATCGAACCTGTCGCGAGACTGGATTGCGCAAGATGAGGGTACCATCAGCCGGTTCCTCCGAGGTCATGGCCGCAGGAATCTCCAGCATAGCGACTGGTTGGACATCCCGGAATCCCTTTGCACCGTAGAGCTTCACGACCTGTCCAGTTTCCGTGATTGTGAAAAGCGCGGATTCGTCAAGGCATGGCAGCATTTTTTCGTTGCCTGCAAGATCGAATGTTGACGCCTTTGCCATCGTTCCTTCCGGCTTTGCGGCATAGATGCTTGTGCCAGTGGTCGAAACCGCGTTCCAATGTGCGAGCAATGCATAATCAGGCGCAGCGAAGGCAAAGAGCCAAGGGGAGCCTTCCGAGGTGATTTGGCGTTGGAACGAGGCTTCGACAAAGAGCCTGACGATCGCGGCATAGGTCGCATAGACATGCTTGGGTTCCATAAAATGGTCGATCGTGCCGAAGTTATGTTCGCTGTACTCGAGGTCATAACCATTGTCGAACAATCCATACCAAGTATAGCTTTTCCCTCCTCTCGCCCATGTGAAGAGGAGTTTTTTGAAGAGGCAATCGGCCTGTTTGGCATCTGTTCCCTTGGCCGAATGCATGGCTGTTTCGCTTGCGAGCCAGGGGATTTCTATGCCCAGCCGCTGCCTCATCGGTATGAAATGGTTGTCGACCATTTGCTGGTAATGGGGAAAGTATCCGTGTTCGTGGTAGCTGTGGATATCGAAGCAACCTTTGGTCGCCGCCATCGCTTCCTCGTGGAACTTGGCTGGCTTCCCGTCCCACCACCCAGGATGCATCGTGGCAAATCCCCCGCTGGCAATCTTGACTTTCGGACTGACCTCCCGGGCAATCTTCACGGCACGACGGCACAGCTCAATGTATTCCTCGACAGGCGGCTCAAAAAACCCCTTCAGGTCGGGTTCGTTCCAAATCTCGAGAAACTCCAGGCGATGCCCGAAGTTCTTGGCGACGGTTCGGACATAGGCATCCCAGGCATCTGCCGGCGGCAACTTATTCCTATGGGTCTTTGCGGTCTTCGGGTAGTCTGGAACCGCCCATTTCGGCGTAAAGACCAACGTCTCCCGCATTCGGATTCCCGCCGCTTCAAGCATTTTCAAGCGGGAGTCCATCGCGTCAAGGTTCCAGTCATCCACGCCCTTGGGTTGAATCCGTTCCCAGCCGACAATCGACCTGATCGCACGTATCCCCGCATGCTTCAGCGCTTCGACAACATTCGGGTTGATCCAATGATTGTCGATTGCAAACCCAAACTCTGGATTTTCAGGCCTTTCCAATCCATTGTACGGGACAATGGCGAATTTGGCCCTGTAGCCATCCTGGTCAGGATCTCCATACCAGGCGCCAAGCGTTGGCGTTTGAGTTTCGGGCACGACAACGCTCTCCCCGAATGCTTCCAAGTCAACCTGGCACCGCACGACATAGACATCGCCGTAGAGATTCGTGAAATTGAAACTCGCCGGGCGACGAATCCGCTCACCAGTCCGATTCCTCAGAATAAACGACACGCTATCGCCTTCAGTACCCGTGAACAACGCCAGAAGCTTCCCGCGAAAATTGACGGACAATTCAAGCTCTGAAGCACTGGGATAGTTTTCATGGAAGTAGTCGGCTGATTTCAGCAGGATTCTTGTGTTTGGCGTACTTGGCTTCAGTTCCAAGTTCATCAGCCGAGTCCTGCCCTTGGCGTCTTTTTGCGACTTGATGTCAAAAACAAGTCGTCCAGACTTCGAGGTCGCCTCTTGGCCGGGTGCAGAAAACCACCATCCGGGCGTATGAACCAAGTTGGGAATCACCGTCGCCGAACCCGACTGGACCTCCAGGGTCAACACAATTGCATCCGGGTTCGCCGAAAGCCAGGAAGAGTGAGGGACATTCAGCTTGGCGGGCTTAGGCGAACCGCCAAAATCCACAAGCCAACCTTCAGGCGTGCGCCGGACCGAAGCTTCGCCCTCTTCCAAAGCAGTAGGAACATGCCTGCAAAACCAAACTCGACGAAAGGCGCGCTCGTTACCGGCAATGCATGTGTCCATCATCAACAACACTACCACGACTATGCAGAAACGTTTCATCGGTCGACCTCCAGCGGGCATTGGCCCCTCATCGCCGAATTATCACCCCTCTTGCTTACATCAAGGGGGCAAACAGCCTTAAAACTCTGCCTGTGATTCTACTTAGCAAATTGAAGCTTCTATATTTTTCTCGTGTGATAAGTATGCAGCTTTCCAAAACCCTGTCCCAATGGTCCTTTATTCGCTTGGCCAGGACTTCGTCATAGAACAAGACGGCATTTTCATGGTGAAGATGAAAACTTCTATAGTCCATATTTATTGTTCCAACCAAGCTGGTAGTATCATCGGACACCAAGGTTTTGGCATGGACAAATCCCGGTTCATACTCATAAATTTTAACTCTCCTTTCAACAAGCTCTTTATAATAGCTTCTACCTACCATCAAAGGAAAACGACCATGATCTCCTATATGGGGAAAGATCAATCTTACATCGACTCCCATTTCAGCCGCCATCTTCAGCGCTCCTGCCATTCTCTCGGAGATGGTGAAATAAGGAGTTGCTATGTAAACATAATCTTTTGCCTTGTTGATGATGTCGATATAGACTGTTTCCCCGACCCAGTCCTTGTCATGGGGATTTTCCGAAAAAGGTATGCAGAAAGAAGGTCTATCGACTTTTACAGAGCTACTTGCCTTCAAATAATCCGGATGTGTATCGCTATCATTTCTTTAATTCCAGAGTTCAATGACCATCAAGGTCATGGATTTAACCGCTTCTCCTTCCAGCCTGACACCCGTATCGAGCCAATGGCCGAACCTCTCGTATATATTAGCATATTCATCTGCCAAGTTTACGCCGCCGGTATAAGCCACCTTGTTGTCGATGACCAGTATTTTCCTGTGGTCTCTGTTATTGTGTACTGTCGTCAAAAATCCATTTACAGGGGAATAGACCTTGCATTCGACTCCGCTCTCTTGCAATCTCTTAATCACTGACTTGGGCAGGAAAAATGCATTTGTGCCATCGTAGAGAAACTTTACCCGAACCCCTTCCTTGACTTTCTTGGTAAAAATTTCAATCACTCGATCTAAAATCTGTCCTGGGGACACGATAAAGAATTCTATGAAAATATAGTCTTCTGCTTTTTCCAAATCCTTGAATAGGTCTTCAAACAAGTGTTCTCCGAGTTCATAGTATTTAACATCAGTGTTGGAGAATACGGGAAAACCCAAATTGTACAGATAATCCGCTGTCTGCTTCTTTCTTATATCCAGCTGCCCCAAGTGATTTAAGACCTCTTCATTTTGAAGGTTATAGGGCTTGGCAATTTCTTTTCGCCGTTCTATCAACCGGGAAACTGCCCTCCGACCCGGCAACAGGTGCAAGAATATATACAAGAGCACTCCAAACACAGGAAAGACAAGGGCAAGCAATACCCAGGAAATCCTAATGTTTGAATCCTCGTCGGTATTGACTATGCAGACAGCAAAAGCCAAGGATACGACCAACCACGAAGATACGGTTATCTCTATGAACTGGAAATACCTTAACAATAAAAATATAGCAAGAATTTGAATGATAATAAAACTTGCTATAACAAGAACAGGTATGATCTTCAACCTCGCCTTGGGAGGTGCATTATCCTTTTCAAACACTTCATCACCTGATGTTTATGGTTAAAACTCATTAGGACACCAGCATCAAAACGAACACGACATGCCATCCCAGGGCGATCGCGCCGGTGGTGCCGCCCTGGGCCAAGGCAAATTATCCTGGCATCCCAGCTATTTCGCCCAATACTCCGCGAACAGGCGTCCAAGGCGATTAGCGCCAACCGCCTTGACGGCGTCGGCATCGCAACCACCACGGAGATAATCCATCAACGCGCTGCCAACAAGCGCCATCACGGCATCGTGCTCGGGATAGAATTCGCGGGTCAGGAAATAGGAGAACTCAACAAGCCGATAGTCGCCGTACAACACGGGACCTTCGCCGGGATTGAACGTCCCGGCAACGCTACGGCCACTCTTGATTCCCGACGCCAACGACTCAAACGAACCATCCTTCGCAAACACAATCGTCGCACGACGATTCATCTGTTCGCGACAGGCGTGGCTATCCGTATTCCCGACCAAGGGTATCATCTTGCCCCGGGCAATCGATTCGGTCATCCACCAGTTCACGCAAACCTGGATGTCCTCGCGTGATTGCTTGCCATCGCCTATTCCAACGACTTCCATCGCGTCGTACTTCCCTTGCTTGAGGATGTATTCCCTGAGCGGCTTCGGCAGGTTCGTCCTGCTTTCCGAGTGCCAGAAGGGATGGGCAAAGATCGCCAATCCACCGAACTCGTGGATCTTGTCAATCATCCAATCTGCTCCTGCCTGCAAAATTCGGAGGTCTTCGCTTACCGATGCAGGCAATGCTTCCACCCTCTGCCTCAACTCGTCTTGGAACTCTTCAAAGTGGTCGTTCATGTACTTGGCGACGCCTTGGCTGCCGCCGAAATTCACGAAGTGGTTGGGAGGAAGGAATCTGTTTTTGCAGACCAGCGTTGGTTGCTTTTCGGCCAGCTGGTGGACTTCCTCTCCAGGGAACACCTGGTAATCGATACCGAACTGATTGATGAAATCCCGTGCTATCAAGGAGGGTTCCATCTGCTGATGGTCGGTGATGACGATGAAATCCAGTCCCGCGTGACATGACCAGGCAGCGACGAATTTTGGGTCTTCGTCCCGGCGCCCGCACTCGGAGTAGCTGGTATGGACATGGAGGTCGCCGCGATAGGGACGCAAGGCGAACAGGTCGGTCTCAAGGGCATACACGGCAAACTTAAGGATCATTTGGGGGCGTCCGCCAGTGGGTTCGTACATCAATCGGTAGGTATATTCCCCTTCGCCGGAGAAGCATACATCCACCGACACGCTGTCGTCCTCGGCATTGTACTTCAGTTCTCCCGCGCTTTCGTATTCGCCCCATTTGGCAACACGCCCGCTGGACAATATGCCGCCGTCAGATATGACTTCCAAATACAGGCGCCCCGACTTTATATATTCGCCAAAGCTACGCTGCTCATACAGCGCACGCAAACGCAACTCAGCACTGCGACCCACCTCAAACACACGGGGAAATACACGGAAATACTCAAATGACATAAAACAAATCGCTCCTTTATTTGACGAATTAAAACTAGATACCAAAACACTATTTGTTCAATATACATTCCCATTCCCCTTTTACACCCATTTGACCACCGGCAAAACTTGATTTTCAGCGTTGAAAGACAATTGTATTTTATCTCAGACTTCACATATAAAACTCACTTATAAGGAACGACATCACGATGAAAAAATCCATCCTAGCAACCTTGCTCCTAGTTGCGTCCATGCTCTCCTTCGCCCAGAAAAATCCGATGGTAATCTCCTGCGGACAAGCCACGGCAACATTCAAAGACGGATGCCTGGAATCCTTCAAGGATGCCGATGGAATCGACTGGGTTGAGCAATCGGCAAGTCAAGGCGGACTCTTCCAAATCGCCTACATCAACTCCAAAGCGCCGGAAGACGGAACCAAGTACCTCAACTCTCGTAGCGCAGCCTCGATCACGCAAGCTGACCCAAACACAATCGTCTTCGCAGATTTCCAAGACAACGCACCACCATTCAAGGTCACCTGCACCATCAAGCCACAAGGGGACATGATCGCATGGAATATCCAGGTGGAAATCCCGGACAACCTCGTCCTGACAATCCTCGACTTCCCAAGAATCCATACCAAAATCTTCGATCCGGACAACGACCAATGCGTCATGGGTTCAACGAAGGGCGGAGCCTTGATTCCATCGAAAATGCAGGAGAACCGGCATATTGCTGCCAGGCAGCCAGGCTCCCTCGCACTCCAGTTCGCAAGCCAAACAGCAGCCAAAAACGGACTCTACCTCGCCGCCCAAGACCCAAAATGCCATCCGAAAACACTCGCTTGCGTCAAGCTAAAGGACGCAATCAGATGGCAATGGAGCACCCTCACCTACACGGAAAAAAACTTCAAGCTTCCTTTCGACATCGTCACGACCACCTTCAAGGCGCCACAAGGCGCAGACAAGGTACTCTGGCAAGACGCGGCAGATATCTACAAGCAATGGGCGCTCAAACAAGAATGGTGCCAGACGACCTTCATCAATCGCAAGGACGTACCGCAATGGCTAAAAGACGGCCCGGGAATGGTCAGATTCCATAGAAGCTGGTTCGCAGAAAAAAATTCAATTCAAAACTGGGTCGAGAAAGTCTGGAACAAGGATTTCCCCAAGACACACCTGATCGCCGCCATGTGGGGCTGGGAAAAAATCGACTCCTGGATTACGCCAGATTATTTCCCGGTCTTCCCGAACAACGAAACCTTCAAGGAAATCACGGATTTCCTGCACAAGAACAATGCACATCCCTTCCCATGGCCTTCAGGGTACCATTGGACCTTGACATACAACCAAAAAGCAGATGGGACATTCGCCTTTGACGACAGGGAACGCTTCGAGGCTTTCAAATCACATGCAATCGTCAATCCAGACGGAAAAATGTACATCAGAAACCCAGGATGGCTTAAAAAAGGCGAATGCACGGCAATGTGCCCAGGAGATCCTTGGACGATCAACTGGTGGAACAACGATATCTGCAGACCGTTGGCTGAGCTGGGATGCGACATGATCCAGGTTGACCAAGTCGTCGGAGGCGCCTTCCCGCCTTGTTATGCGACTCACCATGGACATCCGAAAGGCTATGGGCAATGGATGGTCGATGCCTTCGCCACGCAACTCAAGACCATGTACCAGACGATGAAGGAAGTCGTGCCTGAACCCGTCCTCGCCGTCGAGGAACCCAACGAATCCTTCAACCATCTGGTCGGTATCATGGACTACAGGAACTGCCAGCCTGCACAGCCGTGGACGTCCCCCTTCAACTACGTTTACCATGAATTCCTGCCTTGCTTCCAAAGCAATCCCAGGACATCGAATAGATTCTGGTACGCATACTGCGCAGCCGATGGACAAATCCCGCATTTCGTGCCAAGAATGGCAGATGCCGATCCCATCTTGCTTTCAGGCGGCGACTTCGAAGACCTGGATACAAATGGCTTCCCGGTAAAATGGGGAAAGGTAGGAGGCTACAAAAACCAGGTTTGGAACGGCCATGCGGAATCATGCAGCACAGACGCGCAATCCGGCAAACGATCCCTGAGACTCGTCAACAAGCCAGGTGAAACCGTGCAGGTCTCACGAAATTGCAGCGTTGACAAGGGACTGATCAAAAACGGGGCAAAATACAGAATCTCAGCATGGCTGAAAACAAAGAAGCTCACCCAAAAAGCGGCAATCAACGCAGCCCCATTTACAAGCGACTTGAAAAGGGAAGGCAATAATTGCTACCTTTCATTCCCAGATAAACCTTCGGATTGGCAATTGATACAAGGAATCGTCGAACCGACAATTCATGCGGATTTCATCAGGATCATGATACACGTCGAAGGAGAATGCGACGTGCTCGTTGACAATGTCACCCTCGAAGTCTCAAAGCCAGACGGCTCCTGGGAACAAGCCCTACTCCCCACCAATGACCAATACTACGCCTTCGCAAAAAATTGGGTCAAGGCATACAAGGACCACAACAAGTGGCTGCAACACGGGAAACTGCTCAGACCGCCGAAACTGATTTGCGATTCAACAACCGACAGAGGCGTCGAAGTACCAACGATCTTCCACAATGCCTTCCAGGCTCCGGACGGAACAATCGCGGTCGTTTTCGCCAGCAATCAAGCCACGCCCCAACAGGCAACGCTCCACTGGAAAGACAAAACATTCCAAATCACCGCAAATCCTGACGAAATCATCGTCATGCCGATGGAATAACACAAAACCATGGAATTCCTACAAGATTATTCATTGATCCTAATTCGCCTCGTCGCAATTTGCCTGATGCTCGCAGCAGGGACAATCGCCAGAAAACTGGACTTCCTAGACGACCACAGCACCAAAAGGCTCTCCTTTCTGGTCACCTACATCATCTATCCCGTGGCGATCTTCACCTCGCTGGTCCAAAAGTACACCTTGACAACGCTGCTCGCCCAATGGCCAATTCCCCTAGGAGCGTTTTTGATTATCGTTGTGGGCTTTGTCGTTGGAAAAACCGTCAGTCACCTGACTCGCGGTGAATCCGACCGTCTTTCCCGCACATTTCAATTGCAATGCACGTTGAACAACTACGTTTTTCTGCCGCTTCCCTTGGTTCTGATCTACTGGCCTGAAACAGGAATGGGGTGGATGGCATTGTCCTCCCTGGGTTCCGAGATTGGCGTCTGGACCTTCGGAATCGCCGCGATCGCAGGCTTCAAATGCGATGCCTCAAGCCTAAAGAAACTTGCGTCACCGACCTTGTTCGCCATCCTGCTCGCGCTGATCATCATCGTTCTCAAGCAACTATTCTCGGCGAGATACCAACTCACCCCCTGGTCTGCAAACGCGATTGACAGCTTGCTGGCCGTCGGCACGATTTTCGGCAACGGGACTGTTCCCCTTGCGATGATCATTGCGGGAAGCAAGATCGGCACGCTCACCACCTCTCACCTGCGACATCGGCTTCATGCGCCGCTGATCCTAATCAGGCTCATTCTCGTCCCTGCCCTGGTCTGTGCAATCATCCGCTTGATTCCGATGCCAACGGAAATCCGCCAACTGATTACCATCGTGGCGGTCATGCCCTGCTCCGTGGCATCCGTCGCCTTCAGCGAATTGTACGATGGCGACTCTGATTTCGCAGCCGCCTCCATCCTGACGACGACCATTGCCTCAGCATTCACAATCCCGATCTGGCTCGCACTTTTCGGACCAGCATCGTAATCCCGAAGGAGCTGGCGTCCCTAAAACCACTCCAAAAACAAACCGAAAATTCATCGGCTTCGTACTCAAAACCCATGTGACATACATTTTTATGGCGGGATTTGAGGAATTGGAGTTGGGACTGGGACATATGAGACTTATGAGACAAATATGACCTATGGGACTGGGTCATGGGACTGGGACTATGGGACGTGGCATTGGGTTTTGTGGTTTTTTTGCCTGTAAAACCACCTAATCATTCATCATTCTGCATTCTGCATTCATAATTCATCATTCAACCCTATTGCCTTCCACTCGAGCGTTTCTGGCTGAGACTCGGAGCGGATGGTGGTGGAGATTCGGATCCCGATTGTCATGGATCCAATTGCCCAGGACCTCCACATCTTGGCCTCCCATCACCCCGAGGATCGTTTGCGTCCACTGGGTATCGTAGCTGTTGCAGTTGAAAAACCTATTGTTGATAATCCTGGCACGATACGTCCCGTACATAGCAAGTCCGCAAGCGTAGGAACGGATGACCTCGTTGTCCAGGATGTCCACATCCGTCAGGATCCTGCCCAATTCAAATGTTTCGACGCCTTTCGGAATCTCCTGGTCAATCCCAAATTGAATTCCCTTTGCGGTGACCTTGGCGCTCGTGATTGAAGCGTTCTTGCCGCCAATGCTCAGCACACGACCGGGAAAAATCTCTTCTGAAAGCGAAGCATCCGCCATCAGCTTGCCTTGTTCGGTCCTAGTGAACTTGTACCCCATTCTGGTGAAGAACTTGTCGCCATCGCGCACCCAGCCTTCCTTAAAATCAATATATGCGACGACGATTGCCGCAGCTCCCGTTGACGCCTGCCCATTCGACTTGAGCAATACCCCGTTCAGCTCCAAATCGCGGCAGTTTTCCACAAAGCGATTTCCGATGGCCTTCACCCGTGCGACACGTGTGCAACCCGCCCCGTCAGCTGGACGCGCAAACCTGTCGTTCGTCGTAACCTGACATCCTGAAAGGATCGTCCGCTCCACGTGGTTCCCCTGAAAAATCACATCCTGCGCCCCGACGCACGACAATCCCGCGTACGTCTCCCGGATGATGTTGTTCGCCACGATCGCCCGAATCGTCCTCTGGGCTTTTCCGTGTCCGTAGTCGATCAGTGCGATGGCATCGTCTGAAGTCTGGAACACATGGTTTCCTGTGCAGGTAATGTCCTGGGAATGAACGAAGTGAATGCCATCGCGCAGGATTCGTTCCAGCCGGCAATTCACGACCCACACGTAGTTGCAATGATTGACCGCGATTCCCATGAACACAGAACCCAGGACATGAACCCCTTCAATCCTTACGTTCTTGCTATCCGTCACGTAGATCGGATGCTCTTCACTGAAGTTCCCCTTGACGGGCATCTCCATGTAGGTCAGGATTCCGCCCCTGATCGTCAATCCTTCGCACTTGTCGAAGTGGAACGAACCTTTTTGTTCGGCGTTCAGCAACGTCGCCCCCGAGAAGTCAACCACAGAATTCGACAGTCCAGCAACCTTCAACAGCCCTTTGAAGACGTACTTCCCTGGAGCAAACTTCAGGACTCCGCCCTCGGATTTCAGGCGGTCGAACGCCACCATGATAGCCTGCGTATCGTCAGTCCGGCCATCGCCCTTCGCCCCGAAGTCCCTGACATGGATGTCGCCAAAAGCCATAAGCGAAACTGCCATCGCAAAAATGAAGATCCTCATTTGTCCTTCTCTGCAAGCAACCGATTGATCATATCGAGACGAGGCTTTGCTTTTCAACTATGCCTTTTGCAATCTCAGCATGGCTCCTCGAAGGTCGATCCCCTTTGTTTTCCCGACCTTGCCCAGCTGGATCCTGACTTCGTTGGTTCCTTTATCCAATTGCACCGTGCCCAGCTTGCGCTTCTGGAATTTCCCGTTGGTCGAGCGACTCTTGAACTCGATGGAAGCCTCGGTGACGATCGTGCCTCCTGATGACGCAAATGGCTTGCCGTTGGGAGCCATTTTCTGCGCCTTCCGACCATTCACAATCACGCCAAGCAC
>JAGVUR010000040.1 GCA_019136135.1 Verrucomicrobiota bacterium | reverse complement strand
AACACCCTACCACAGCTATAGTAGTGATGTTTTCGAGTTGGCTCGAACCAACTCCTGGCCGTTTCCGCCCACGGATGGCGGTTCGGTCAGAAACGAAGGCCGTGAACGGTTACCATATTGTCTTGTCCGTTAGGATTTTGATTCCAGCCCCTACTTGCTTTTGCACCTTATATAATTATCTTAATTAATTTGTGTTTTTGTTCCCGCATCAAAATCCGGATCAAGTCGGGACAATCAAGTCAAGCATGAACTTTGGATACATCGATGGAAAAGTTGGAAATTCTGGCTGCCTTGTCTAGCGCCGACCAATCTTCATTGGTCGCCTGCATTGAAAGTGCAGTCCAAAAGCTGAAAGAAGAGCCTTTCGGCGAATTGGCGAATGATTTGCGTGCCATCATCGCCAAAGCCGCTTCTCACCCTGAGGAATTCAAGGACGATGCGGAGTTGCGAAAGCTCTTCGCGACCATAATGCTCCTTGCATTCAATCAGGACAAGTCCTCCTTCGGGGACATCTACAGAATCGCACGAAACTCAGACTTCATCGCCACCCTCCCGACAGGACATTGGTTCTTCAGGGAATTCCACAGAATCATCGGCGCACTCTCGGTTTCCGATGACCTCCCCATGATCGGCGACCTGATCCTGGACGCAAACGTCAACAGCACGGTCAGGGAACAGGCGCTCCTGACATTCCATTTCCTACTGCTCGAAGAAATCATACCCGAAAAAGACCTCGTTGAAGAATACAGGCAGCTCCTTGAAAGAGGATTGCCGCCAGATGACGACTGGAAGCTCTGGATGGCACTCGTCGTCAACGCATCCGTCATCGGCGGCGCCAAACTCAAGCCATACGTCACCGACATCCTTGACAGGGGCGTCATGGGCGAGCAGACCTCATTCGTACGCAAGGCAGTCATTGGGCTTTTCGGTGGCGGCTCGCATAGATTCCGCGAAATGCTGAAGAAAGAGCACAAGGGATTGTTCACGAATCCACAGGAGGAGGTCGAGGCGCTCCTTGCGGAACCCGTCGAGGAAACCGGCGAAATGCCCGAACGAGGAAAGCCAATCGTCAGGGAAGACCCAAAGATCGGACGAAACGATCCCTGCCCATGCGGAAGCGGGAAAAAATACAAGAAATGCTGCGGACAATAAAACGAACCACAAAGGAACCTAGATAAAATCGTATCAACAACCTAGCAGGAGAACAAACACAATGGCAGATTCGTACCTCCAGGAAATGTTCGCCCAAAGTATCGGCGGAAACAAATTCGGAAAAGACACGACAATCTACAAATTCGAAAAGATCAAACGCGCAAAAAGGGCCGCAATGGCAGCACATCCTGACATCCCGCTGATCGACATGGGAGTCGGAGAACCCGATGACAAGGCATTCCCGGAAGTCATCGAGGCACTTAACGTCGAAGCAAGGAAAATCGAAAACCGCTTCTACTCCGACAATGGATGCCAGGAATTCAAGGACGCAGTAAAAAAATACATGAAGGAACTCTACGGAGTCGAATTGGATGCCGACACGGAAATCGTGCACAGCATCGGAAGCAAATCGGCATTGACACTGATCCCTACATGCTTCATCAATCCAGGCGACATCACCCTGATGACGATCCCTGGATACCCTGTCCTCGGAACATGGACCAAGTACCTCGGCGGAGAAGTCGTCAACCTCCCGCTGCTCAAGGAAAACAACTTCCTCCCAGACCTGGATTCCATAACCGAAGACCAGAAAAAACGCGCAAAACTCCTCTATCTCAACTACCCCAACAACCCGACGGGCGCTTCCGCAACTCCGGAATTCTATGACAAGGCAATCGCTTTCGCCAAGAAAAACAATGTCCTCCTGGTCATTGACGCCGCCTACGCACCACTGAACTTCGTAGGAAAACCCCTCTCGATCTTCTCGCGCCCCGGCGGAAAAGACGTGGCCATAGAGCTTCACAGCATGTCCAAGGGCTTCAACATGACTGGCTGGCGCCTAGGCTGGGTCTGCGGAAACAAGGATGCCGTCAAGGCTTTTGCGACAGTCAAGGACAATGCCGACTCAGGACAGTTCCTCGCCATCCAGAAAGCGTCAATAAAGGCATTGGAAAACCAAGCCAATATCACGCCAGCAATCTGCAAGAAGTACAGCCGCAGGCTACAAGCGCTCACCGACATGCTCAACGAGCTAGGCTTTGACGCCAAGATGCCAGAGGGTTCGTTCTACCTCTTTGTCGAAATCCCCAAGGGCATCAAGAATGGCGTCAGGTTCAATTCCGCTGAGGAATTCAGCCAATGGTTGATCACCGAGAAGCTGATCAGCACGGTTCCGTGGGATGACGTCGGCCACTTTGTCCGTTTCGGCGCCGTATTCGTCGCCCCGACCTTGGAAGAAGAGAAGAAGGTCTTGGACGAAGTCAAGCGCCGCCTAGCCGATTCCGTCTTTGAATTCTGATTGCAATCCATTCGTGAGCCGGCTGGCTTGCCCGTCGGTTCACGATACCAATCCACCATTGATACCTATGATAAGCGAAAGAGAACTCGGTCCCCAGCCTATCGACCAGATCATGGCTGAACTTGACCTCGAAAACCACGATCTGGTCGCCGCATCAACGGAGCAGTTGACGCACAAAATGGTCATGAAGGCGAGAAGAGGACGCTTCATTTCCATGAATATTAGACTTAAAATCCAAAGGGCTATCAATAAAGCCTCGGGAAACGAATACAAACTCCACGACCTCTTCAACTACCACTAAAATGGGTTAAAGTGCCTTCACTTCAGCTACCCAGCCCCGTGCCGGAGACCTCCGCCCCGCGCCGGCATTTTCCGCCCCGTGCCGGCGCCCTCCGCCCCGCGCCGGCATTTTCCGTCCCGTGCCGGCGCCCTCCGCCCTGTGCCGGAGACCTCCGCCCCGTGCCGGCACTTTCCGCCCCGTGCCGGAGACCTCCGCCCCGTGCCGGCACTTTCCGCCCCGTGCCGGCGCCCTCCGCCCCGCGCCGGCATTTTCCGCCCCGCGCCGGCATTTTCCGCCCCGTGCCGGCGCCCTCCGCCCCGTGCCGGCACTTTAGTGCCGGATCCACACACAAAAAAGCAGGTTCTCAAACTATTTATTGAGAACCTGCCCTAAATGGTACCGGGTATCGGGCTCGAACCAATGACACGTGGATTATGATTCCACTGCTCTACCGACTGAGCTAACCCGGCGATAGACGATATTAAACTACACCAACAATCGCGATTGTCAAATATTACAAAGCGATTTTTCTGACTTTTTCGCAAAGAACACAAGGCTGTGACCTTGCCCCAAGCCTACAATTGGTTGGCAAGCATCCAGATCACCCTTGGATTGGACCAGTATTGTGTGTGCGCCTCCAATATGGGATAGATGCCCACTTCGTGCTGATGAAGCCACAACTGCTGCCATATCAGGGGAAACATGTCCTCGGTATAGTCCAAACTGTACAGCAGCATCGACAAGTAAATCACCGGATCCGACCTCGAATAGTAGTTGTGCCAGGATTTGCGAGGAAACAACGGATCGGTCATGCCTAATGGCGAACCCATCGTCGCCCAGCAACCTACGTTATAAGCGCAGTAGTTCATCGCATCCTTCGAGAGCACCGTACCCCAACTATGCGCAACCACGTTCACCGTCGAATACCCTTTCACCTTCAATTCGACCAACACCCCGATCAAGCTAATCATCGCAACTTCGTGGCTCCCACGATGGGGAATCGTCAACCGATAATCTGCCGTGGCAAAGCCGCTCCACAAAAACTCATACCAATCATGGTCGGGGCGACGTTTCCCCAATTCCCGAATGAACGAATCCGCATACCCCTTCTGATGATAGGAAACCCCGTGGACGATAACCGATGCCCGATCAGCAGTCCGCTCCCTTGTCTCCACGCCCAACGTAACCAATTGCATCAAGGCCACATCCTCAAGTTCCTTGACAGTGGGACGCAACGTCGCGAAATCCACCGCAAGGGCAATGTTGCCGACGATCTTTTGAATTCCCGCCGGAATGCACATTGCCATCCGTGCAAGGCATAATAGCATCCCGTACTGACCAGTCGGGTCACGGTAATTCATCGGTTCATTCAGGCAGTATACATACTTGTTCAAGGTTTCTGGTCTGCGAAAATCCCCCGGGTGCCTATCAGGCGAAATGAACCTTCGCCATTCGGGGCTGTAGAATCGCCCCCGCAAGTAAACCAGTCCAGTCAACTGATCCTGCCATTCGCCACAATATCCGATTCCACCGCTCGACCTCAAGTCACCTTCAAGCACATCGCCCCAGCTATCATAATCGACCATATGCCAATCTCCTCCCGTCTCCACGGCACATAGGCTCCCCAATGCATTTGTCCTGAAACGCCGAAATTCCTCTCCGATTCGGCACCCCATCAGCCATTCGCCTTCCTGCAAGTACAAAAGCTCCTCAATAACTCCATCGCGCTCAATCCTTTGTGAAAGCAACGATCCAATCCCGCCGCACCCCAACTCGTCATACAGGAAATCATTGCGCTCGACATGCCCGACCCCGTTCTCGACCCAACGGGCAATCCGCTTCTGTAACAATCCATTCAAACCATACTCGTAACTGACTTCACCAATGATGTTCCCGGCTTCGAGAACAACCTTAGCCAACCGACCGCGACTGTCCCAGGAATACATCCTCACAGCTCGTTCAGAACCACGCCCAACAACACTCAGCAGCTCGCCGTTCGCATTCCATTGGAAATCCGTCACGGTTTCCTTAGCTCCGATCTTCCGCTTCAAGCGAACCAATCGGTCGCCATCATCGTATTCGTATGTGCGCTCCTCCTTTGCGCCATGTTTTTGGACTGTTTCCGACGTTAGGTTTCCGCAAGCATCGTAGTGCCAGAACCAAGTCGTTTCCCTGCCCTTGGCATCTATAGCCACATATCGGCTCATTCGACCAAACTCATCATAGTCCCATGTTCGGGCAACACTTCGCCCGGCACCCTGCTCGACCATCCCCGAGTATCGTCCCGAGGCATCAAGTTGGTATTCGCAAGACCACACTCCTGCTTCAGCCAATGAGACCAAGCGACCACACGCATCGTATCTCGCTTCCAAGCACGGATCCTCCCCAAAGACAATCTCCCGTACCAAACCACGACCATCCCGGACAAACTCAAAACAAACATCGCCACTCCGCAATGAAGCAACCCTTCCGGACTGATCTCGACCATGCTCGACTCGACCAACAGGGGATTCAACCCACAAAACATCGCCAAACCCATCATGCCCATACCGAATCCACTGCCCATCATCGCTCTTGATCTCCACAAGTCGACCAGCCTCGTCACGTGCGTACTCGACCGATTCATCCGAATCACCCGAAACTCGATTCACCCGCCCGTATCCATCGCGATCATAGGAAACATGTTCTACCTCGCCAGTCTCCGATTCATACTCGATGCAGGAACGATTGCCGGCAATATCATAGATGATCCGCTTCTGGCGACCCGATGGATATTCGATAGAACCCAAGCCCAAGCCACGCAAATCATACTGATAGCGAGTTCGACTGCCGCAACCGTCTTCCTCAACCTCAAGACGACCAAAACCATCGCGAAGATAGCGCCGAACACGACCCAGCCCATCAACATACTCATTCGTCAACCCAAGACTGTCAACACCATACCGGGCGACAACAATACCTCCGCCATACTCGACCCGAACCAAGCGGCCGCTGACGTCATAGCCATACTGACGGCGACGCCCAAAACCGTCAACCTCGCTCAACAAGCAACCAGTCCCGGAATACTCGGTCTCGACAACTCCATCAGAACCGCGGCGGAATCGACATAACCTGCCACCTGAATCGTACTCACGCTCCTCGACCAAAGCACCACATTCGTACACGCTCGTCACATTCCCCAAGCCATCAAAAGAAACATCACGGCTATACCCACTCCCATTTTCCACATGCGTGCATCGCCCCAAACCATCATAGCCGTACTTGAAAACCTCGCCACGACCGGTCTTCCGCCCAACTACCTGCCCACCCAAGTCATAACGCTCGCCACTTGACCATGCGATTTCCCCGCAAGCCAACAACTCATTGACATAACCATCACGACGGTGAAGGCGACGGACCACGCTCCCGACAACATACTCATTCCCTACCATGCGCCCCAAGTTATCATACCTAAATACATACCCGCCAGGAAAAGTTATGTCATCGGGAGATCGATCTCCGGACAGCAACGACTCGCAGCATTCAGATGAATACAGGATGCGACCGAAAGTATCGTACACATTACGCCAAACAAGCCCTCGAGGCACGTCAATCGTCTCCAAAAGGCGACCGCCAGCATCGCGCAATTGACGCTGATTGCGTCCGCCGCTATCCTGAATCCAACAGACGTTCCCGAAGTCGTCATACTTGAACGTCACCCAACGTCCGGTCGTATCGCTGGAACCGATCACCCGCCCAGACAAATCCATTTCAACCAGCGTCTCGACAACGGTCTCTTCTCCGCTGACAGGATGGAAATACCTTTGGACTTGCTGACGCAACTCCCCATTCAAACCATACTCGTACTCAACGCGATATCCGCCATCGCACGTCATCGAAGACATAAGCCCCTGGTTGTCGTATTCAAGCCAAGCGAGAACCTCGTCATCATCGCCACGATAAAGTTTTACGGGCAGTCCTGTGGTGGAGAGTTCACGCCGCAACGCCACACCACTTGGAAGCAGGATTTTCTGTTGTTTTCCATTGATATCGTACTCGACTTCTGTCTGCCTTCCTTCTTCGTCAACCATCGTCACCTTTCGTCCATCTCCTCCGTAGCTGTAGTTGATGGAATATCCTTCCGGATCGATTCTTCTCAACAACCGCCCCTTGCCATCGTATGTGAACTTATTTTGCCTGCCCAATCCATCGATGGTTCGGCTCAGAAATCCATTTGCATCGTACTCGTAGGCTTGTCGTGATCCATCTGCCCTTATCACTTCGGTCATTCGCCCCAAGTCGTCCAGCAATCGAACAGTTTCCACTCCCTGAGCATCCGTGACCGCCTCATACCGTTCATGAGCATCACGCTTGAACGATGCCTCGCCCCCGGTACCATCCGATACGCCACAATATCCACCTCGATCATCGTACCTGACTCTTAAAACCATGATTCCATTGCGCTCGATTCCAGTCAAGTGACATGGGAAGCGAGAATCCTCGTACAAATATCGAGTCGAAACTTGCTTGACGCCACCGCTTATCCGTCCAAACGACACCAACTGCCCCAAAGTGCCATATCGATACTCCAGCCTTGTCCCGCTACCATCGCAAAACTCCCCACGAACCACACGACCTCGTTCGTCCCGCTCATACCGGATGACCGCAACCCTTTCACCACTACGGCGATGCCCGAATATCCCGTCCTCAGACAAATGCCAGGTCATCCCATTTGCCCCCTCGATCCGAGTCAAGCGTATTTCCCCATAGCAATCCAAAAGCGAAACCCCAATGCCTCCGTCCAAAAACGACGCCTCCCCCAAGTACTCGCGCTCATAGAAATACGAATTCCCATCAGGCATGCGCAAGACAAAGCCAGGAAAATCAAATCGCTCCCATGGACAGCCAACGCCTCCGGACACCCAATAGGGAGAAAGCCCCGGCAACACCACAAGCTCGCTGGATACCAAGGGGTGCAACTCGCCTGAAAAACCAGCCGGTGGCACCCACTTGCCAACATAGCTGAACCCCATGCCGCCACCCTCAAGCTCAAAGCGAAACAAACCGCGCCGACCATCAGGTAAATCCAATGTCACATCGCGACTCCCACCACATCGTACAGAGCAAAGCCCACCTTCAATGGTCACGATATCCTCGCGATCCTCGGAAAACTCGCCGACTAAACGCCCCAAGCCACCACTCCAACCTACACCAAACTCGCCGAAAACAAGATTCCCGCTGGAATAATGACGCATCAACTCAAGACTCAAGCCCCCTATCGATACAACCCCATCACGCTCGCTAACCTCAAAGGCACCCAATACTCGCCCCTTGGACAAGACCAAATCACGATTGCTCCGACTCGTACCGCAAGCGCAACGAACTAGCAACTCCAAGGAATACAGACCATTCGACAAACCGCTTAAGTCCAACTCGCAAAGCAATCCGTCGTCAACGGACACCTGCCGAAACGGATAGGACATCGTTTCTTCGTCACGCGCCAAATCCCCCTGAACATACGTCAGCAACCATCCACTCGACCGTTCCTCGCCAAAACAGCTCAACAAACGACCCGATGAATCACGCAGCAATACCGTGTAGGATGATTCTCCGCAGTCGCTGGACGCGCTTCCATGCACCCCAACAACAGTCGTCAAAATCTGCTCGCCATCCTCGGGACTTGTCAACTCGCAACTCATCCCGTCAACGACATCATCTGAACCATTGAAGACATCATCGACAAAGCTGTTCCCGGTCTCACTGACAACGCCACGCCGGCATTCAGCCACATTCCCCAGCTGATCCCAACTCCAAATCACGCACTCCAAACCACCAGAATGACCAACAGGATATGAAAACTGATGACGGCCAATCGGATTGGAAACATCGATCGAATCGAGCACATCACCTGTTCGTGCAGAGCACAGCAACAACTCACCGCCCGCAAAATCCTGCAAGTCTCCGGAATATTCGACCACGATCTGCCGGCCGCCATCGGCCTCTTGCCAACAGACCATAGTCATTTCAGGACCGCTTCCATCCAGTTCAACCTGGTAACGGCTCGTAACGCACACATCTCCCCTTGCGTAAGTTCCCACAATGTCATATCGACCGTCATCGCATCCCAATTCTTCCCATTCCCAACTCAGGCTTCCCGCATCTCCTGAAAATCCATATTCAAGCACAGCCAAACCATGCGAGTCATGTACCTGAATCATCCACGTTTCTCCGCCTTCACCGCAAAAATCCACATCGTAGCGTCCCGCTCCAACGACCGATCTTCCATCCCCAAAACGCACAATCCTTGGACGACTCTGGCGAATTTCGTCTAAAACCCTAACACACACGCCAAGCCCAAACAGCTGGGACAACTGATCGCCCCTAAGGCATGAAAGCACACGCAACCCACCAAGCTTCAAAGCGTCAAGTCCGCCAATATCGCCCTCCAAAACCTCGCCGCCCTCCTCCATGACACTGCTCCGCCATAAACGCTCGCCAGAACTCAACCCTGTCCAATACCCACCATCACCTATTAGCCCCTTGCCAACCGAACAGGACAGATCAAACCCACCAAACTCACCAAATCGAGTATTATCACGCCCCTCAACCACTCCTATCATCCCCAATTCGCCAATTTCAAGCCATGGCGACAAAACTTCGCCTCCTCCTACAAAACGACGCAACAGCTCACTCGACTCAACGCACTGAATCGCATCAAGCCCCATATCACTCCCAAATGCCTCGCCTAACTCCCCAATTCCAACATAACTGCCCAAAATCCGTATCGGCTCGCCAAACAGCCGATCATATCGCACCCCACGCACAACCTTGCTCACTTGCAACGAACTTGCATGAACACCACGCTTCAACAACCCAAACATCCCAGATGCCGTATCGTGCCTGACCCTGGCAATCCGACACAGCCTGGAATCACCATGACCAACAACCGACGCAGGCGAACCGCTCCCGCTGGACATGCAGTACAAAACCACGTCCCCTGAAACGAAATAATCCACCAATCGACCAACACAATCATCGCCTACATAATGAAGAAAATCGACCCGGTACGGTTCGCCAACCTTAAATTCACCCCTACTGTCCCCTGGACTTTCGCCTTCAAAGCCATAACGCAAACGAACACGTTCTCCCACAACGCCACGATCAGGAACAGAAACCCATTCTTCCCCAGAATCGTCAACCCAATCAATCCGAAAAACGCCCAAGTTGAGTTCATCCATCCGACGACGCAACACGGCAAGGACTTCCCCGCCACGGCTGATCTTAATCTCAACCCAACTCACATACCCACCAGGCACCGCGCCACCGCGCCAGTACTCCTCGACAATACCAACTGGACGTGCGTTCAGAACCACCGACGAACCATACCCCAAAAACACCATTCGCTTCAGCCAATCCCCATGATCCCTTTTGGAACAATCCGCCTCGCTCCTCAAAACTGCTTTTCGAATCAAGTTGACAAAATCGCCGCCACACCGATATCGCCCATCATCCAAAAGCTGGATACCTTTCTGGAGCCGAGCAATATCCCTCCCCAAATCCATCTTCTCAAACTCAACCAGTTGCTTGCTTCCAACCAATGCCGGAAAGACATCAATCCAACTTTCTCGACCAACTCCATCATACATTCCAAATCCAGGTGAATGCCCGACTGGACACCGAAGCCAGACCATGTCAAACTCATACTCTCTAGATGAATTTTGAAGGCCAGACAACCCACCGCCAAAGTCGTCAAATCTATCGTAAACCCCCGTCGGCAAGCATCCCAACCAGCTAATCACCTGATCCTCGCTCATTGCAACGCGCCCGAAGACGAACTCGCTCTCAATACCCAAGCATGACAACGCCTCGCGAAAAGAAACCGCCAGATCCAACTGCGTCCCATATCCCTCGCTTTCAACTTGCCCGACTCCCCGGCACAGCCCACGTCCCGCTAAAAACGACCTCTCGGAACGGTGATGGGACAATATGTCCAAAACCTCACCACCAAACAAGACCAACCTCAACAAGCAAAACGCAAAGACTAATTCTTTCCTCATTCGCAACTCTCCTTTCGCCACCCTACTCGATAATTACCCAAAAAACGCATCACAAATCGCTCGTATAGGCAAGCATCACCAGACGACACCATTCTGCATGGTCTGAACACATCTGACTTGCATGCCTCACAGATCAACTCTATTGTCGGAGCACGACGTTCCCACAGGTACGGACCATCTTTAGTTATGATCCGCCCAAATCGAATCCCCAGTTCGCCGCCCCACTCGCCTTTAACCCATCTCACTTCATTTCGCCTCTCGGCTCTAGGCAAGGCAACAACAGGCAAGACCTCCTCGGCTTGATCCGTCTTATCGACTACCGCCACTTCTTCAATGACTTCTATCCCGCCATTCGCCTTGTCGCTATTTTCAGCCATGACTATCCGTCTGCCGCCACCGCCTCCATAGCTTGGCTTTCGCTCGTCATCGTGTCCTGGAAGTTCAGGTTCAGGGTAATCACTGTCAGCATCAGGATCAACGATAACAACATCGGGATCAAGGTCATCAAGGTCAGCATCAGGATCAACGATAACAACATCGGGATCAAGGTCATCAAGGTCAGCATCAGGATCAACGATTACAACATCGGAATCAAGGTCATCAAGGTCCAAGTCAGGATCAACGACAACCATATCGGGATCAAGCTCATCAAGGTCAACATCAGGATCAACGATTACCACATCGGGATCGAGGTCACCAAGGTCATCATCAGGATCAACGATTACAACATCGGAATCAAGGTCATCAAGGTCCAAGTCAGGCTCTTCTGGCACTATTTCATCGGACTCCGTCACGCTTAGCTTGGCCAAATCGAGAACTCTTGGCTCGCCTTCGACATTTTGCCCAGAAAGCAACAGGACAAGGTATTCGCCGATGCCCACGTCAACCCCTCCGCGCATCAAAAGACCGCCGCGATAACTCCCGGGTTCAATCAACTCCAGTCCCGCGTCATCGCATTGCCACTCAACGTGCAATGACTCGCCGCCACTATCGTACACGGACAGCCCCAAGCCCTCGCCCGCATATCCATCAACCTCAAAAGCAATTTCGGCATCCCCGCCATTCTCAACCTCATAGCGACTTTCCTCAAACCAACCGCTCAGCTCTTCCGTGACTTCAATTACCTCAAAGGAACATTGGGATACTACTTGCCTGCCATCCTCCAAGGTCATAATCTGGACAACATCATAGTCGCCGCAGGCAACATCGCGCAAATCGACCCTATACTCCCGAAAC
>JAGVUR010000106.1 GCA_019136135.1 Verrucomicrobiota bacterium | reverse complement strand
GAAATGCTCAAAGGTCCTTCGGGTTACGGAATTGATCCCAACGCGACATTGGTTGCGGCCCGTCGCATCCAGGAGGCTGTTGAGCGCGGCGTCCAGGTTGCGATTATCATCGGGGCGGGGAATTTATTCCGCGGTCTTGCGGGTTCTCGCCAGGGGATGGATCGTTCGACGGCTGACAACATGGGGATGTTGGCGACTGCGATGAACGCCTTGGCGATGCGCGACGCCTTGGAGTCGATCGGCGTCGCCGGGGAAATTCAATCCGCCTTTGCGATTGCCGGGATCCTGAAGCCCTTTGACCAGCGCGAGGCGGTTCGGTTGCTGGAGCAAGGCAAGGTCGTCCTCTTCGCGGCGGGCACGGGCCATCCCTATTTCACCACGGATACCACGGCGGCGCTCAGGGCTTGCGAAATCCATGCCGACGCAGTTTTCAAGGGCACCAAGGTCAACGGAATCTACACGGCGGACCCCATGAAGGACCCCAACGCGAAGCGCTACGAGAAAATCACCTTTGCAGAAGCATTGGCGCAACGCCTGAACGTCATGGATTCCACAGCTTTCTCACTCTGTCAGGACAACAATCTTAAAATTATTGTCTACAAATTTGGCGAAGAGGGAGTTTTGGGCAATATTATGGATGGCGACCTTAGCGCCGCCACACTTGTCACCAATTAACCCCAGTCAAGGAGATCAACGAATGTCAAAAGTCGAAACAGTCATTGCCGACACCACGCAAGCCATGGAAAAGGCTCTTTCCAGCATGGCTCAAGATTTCGCCTCTGTCCGCACGGGCAAAGCGTCGCCCGGGCTTGTCGAGGGCATTATGGTTGCCTGCTACGGGACTCAATCGAGGATGAAGGACATCGCTGGCATCACGGCTCCCGAGCCACGCCTTCTGGTCATCCAGCCGTGGGATCCATCCATTGTGAAGGACATCGAGAAGGCCATCAGGGCCTCGGACCTTGGCATCAGCCCCATTTCGGACGGACGCATCATCAGGCTGCCGATCCCCGAACTCTCGGAAGAACGCCGCAAGGAAATGACCAAGCTGGTGAAGAAACGCTCCGAAGACGCTCGAATCGAAATCAGAAATGCACGCAGGGACGCCAACGATATCGTCAAGAAGGCGCAAAAGGCTTCGGAAATCACCGAAGATGACCTGAAGTCATTGACCGATGAAATCCAGAAGTTGACTGATAAGATGATCGAGCAGGTCAACAAGGATCTGGAAGCCAAGGAACAGGAACTGATGATGGTCTAATACCGAATCAACAAGAGCCAACATCATATACGGAACCACTTCAACCAGGAACGGAAAACTATGGCTAACGAACTCAAAAAAGTCCTCGGAATTGACATTGGCGGAACCAAAATCGCAGTCTGCATCGCAGATACCAACGGTGGCATCGTCGCATCGGACCGCCTGGCTTCAGGCGCAACCGCTCCATACGACGAGGTCATTCCGCAGGTCATCTATCTGGCGGAGCAGCTGGTTGACAGGAATGGCATGAAGATGACAGACATCATCAGCTGCGGAATTTGCGCTCCCGGTCCATTGGACATGAAGGGCGGTCGCATCATGAAGTCCCCGAACCTGGCTTGGGATGCCGTCCCGATTCGCGACGACTTGAACAAGGGGCTTGGGATTCCCGTCTACATGGACAACGATGCCAACGCAGGCGTATTGGCCGAGTGGTTCTTCGGTTCAGCCAAGGGCAAGCAGGACGTGATTTACCTGACGATGAGCACCGGTGTCGGTGGCGGCATCGTTTCCGGTGGCAAGCTGGTGACCGGCACCACCGGCATTGCCGGCGAACTGGGGCACATCATCCTTGACATCAACGGACCGATGTGCGGTTGCGGCCAGCTGGGATGCCTTGAAGCGTACTGTGGCGGCCGTGCCGTCGCCATGCGCTTGCAGGACAAGTTGCGCTATCGTACCGATAATGCGATGTACAAGCTCCCCGGCGTTGACGGCAAATTGGAAAACCTGAACTTCCAGGCAATTCGCGAAGGCGCCAAGGCAGGCATTCCCCTGGCGGTCGAGATGTGGGACGAGATTTGCCTCCGCCTTGCCCAGGGCATTGGCATTTGCATGAATGCGTTCAATCCCGAGATGGTTGTCTTGGGCACTGCCGCCTACCACGCGGGCGATTTCCTGCTCAATCCCGTCAAGGCTTATCTCCCGCGCTTCGCCTGGAAGGAATTCCGCGAGAACTGCGAGGTCTGCATTTCGGGTCTCGGCCTGAAGATCGGCGAGCTTGCCGGTCCCTCGGTTGCCCTGAACGGTCTTTACGAAGCAGGTCAGTGGACTCCCTGATTTTCCGCTAGACGCCCCTAGGGCAGTCGATGCCAAGCCTGGTTCGGGATATTGCCTCTGCTTCCCGTCTTGGCCAGGTAAATTTGTCACCCCAACCTTCACGAGCGCCTATGTCACTTCGAGCACTTTCCATCGGTACGCTATGTGTGCTTTTCATCTGCGGATTCGGCTACTACAACGATCGCATCCTGGAATTGGAAAGCTTCAACAACGGTCACCAATTGCCGATCCTTGTCATAGGCGTTCTTGTGTTGGTCGTGATGATCTTGAATCCTCTTCTCAGGCTGATCAACAAGCGGCTTCCGCTTCGCTCCGCCGAGCTGGCCTTGATCGTCACCTTGTCCGCCTGCGCCAGCGGCATCCCCGGGCGCGCCTTGATGGAGCAATTCGCCCAGGCGATCATCATGCCCTACCATTGGCAGCGAATCACGCCGGGCTGGCGCGATCGCGACATGCTGCAGTACTTCCCAAAGGGCACGTTGGTCGAAATGGACGAGCAGGACGAGGTGCTTAACAGGTTCCTCACGGGATCCGACGCGCCTACCACGCCGCCCGAATCCCTTGCGGCATGGACAAAGCTCAAGCTGAAACAGGTTCCATGGAAATACTGGAGGGCTCCGCTGAAGACCTGGGCGCCATTCATCTTCTTCACCATGCTCGCCATGGCGGCAATGGCACTCGTAGTCCACAAGCAATGGTCCAGCCATGAGCACCTGCAATATCCGATTGCGGAATTCACAGCGACGCTTCTGGAGCAGGAACCAGGAAAGGCGTTCAACACCGTGCTCCGAAACAGGATTTTCTGGATTGGATTCGTGTTGGTTTTGGTCATGCGAGTCAACAACGGACTCTGCCAGTGGTTCCCCCAGGAACTCATCCCATTCAAAACGTACCATTCCCTTTGGCCCTTCGCATCGAAATGGCCCCAGTTGCACAGAAATCCATGGGCTTACGGCCTGATGAGAATCGAGATCTTCCCGCTGGTCACAGCTTTTGCCTTCTTCCTCTCTGCGGAAATCTCCTTTACATTAGGTATTTCCCAGATCATCTGGGCCGCCTTCTGCATCCCAGTCGTCGGATACGGAGTCAATATTTCCACCGACTACGACCTTGGCGGCTGGCAAGCCTGGAACCGGGCGGGTTCCTACACCGCATACACCCTGATGCTCATCTACACCGGAAGATTCTACTATTGGAACTTGCTCAAGGAGGCATTATTCATAAAGGTTAAAAAGAACCTTGAGCAATCCGACGTCCCCGGACCAGGCGCAGTCACGGCATTGAGAATCCTCGTCATTTCGACGATCGCACTGGTCCTGCTGACCATTCGCCTGGGCTTGTCGTGGCCGATCGCCGTCGGTACGATCATCCTGATGCTGATCACATTCCTCATCGTCGCCAGAATCTCTGCGGAAACAGGGCTTTTCTTCATCCAGCCAGGCTGGCAACCTGCGGGCACGCTGGCGGCACTCTTCGGCGGCTACGCCATCGGTCCGACTGCCCTGCTGATTTCGACCCTGGTCTGCAATATCCTCTGCATTGACCAATCCCAGGCGCTAATGCCCTACCTGACCAACGGACTCAGGCTCGCGGACAGAACCAAGACCTCGACGGTCAAGACCATCCAAGCGACGTTCGTGACCTATATTATCGGCATCATCCTTGCCGTCTTCGTCGTAATCGTCGCAACCTACGACCAGGGAACCCCCGCCAACTACCACTGGTCATTCCAGCGCATTCCGACCAATCCGATCAGGGCGGCAGATCCCGTTCTGATGCAACTCAAGGCGACCGATACCCTAGAGGCGTCCGAGGCACTCACCGGAATAGAGCGCATTATGAACATCAAGCCTTCCCCGGCGTTCCTTTGGGCGGCAGGAATCGGATTCTTCGGCGTCGTCATCTTTTCCACCTTGCGCCTCAGGACCCGATGGTGGCCAATCCACCCCTGCATGTTCCTGATTTGGGCGACTTATCCCATCACCGTCATGTCACACGCCTTCCTGGGAGGATGGATCATCAAGAAGTGTTGCCTGCGATTCGGAGGCAACAGGCTGGTCCAGAAACTAAAGCCTTTGGCCATTGGTGTCATCTCTGCCGAAGTCGTCGGCGCGCTTATCTTCATGATTGTCGGGGCGATCTATTATTTCGTCACCGGCGACAAGCCCAAGACCTACCGCTACTTCCCGCGTTGACACAAGGGCGAAAAATGCCATTTCCACTACTAGTAGTTTCTTTTTCGGACCGGGAACACTATATTAAGTGTTTTGTCTAAATTCCGCATTATGATTTCCCGTTTTCTTCCATAACTTTCACTAGGAGCCTGCAATGACCACAGTCAAGACGCGTCACGTCTTCACCTCAGAGTCCGTTTCGGAAGGGCATCCCGACAAGGTCTGCGACCAAATCTCGGACGCCATCTTGGACGCTTCACTTGCCATAGACCCAGACGCCAAAGTCGCCTGCGAAACACTTGTCACAAGCAATTTCATGGTCATTTCAGGCGAAATCAAGCCAATCTTGGACATTGACTGGGAAGGTATCGCAAGATCGGTCGCCGCAGAAATCGGATATGACCACGACGATGTGGGCTTCAACGCCAACAAGGCGGAGGTCATCGTCAAGCTCCATTCCCAATCCCAAGACATCGCGGACGGCGTCAACCCCGCCACAAGTCTCTCAGGCGAACAAGGAGCCGGGGATCAAGGCATGATGTTCGGTTTTGCATGTGACGAAACGGACGCTCTGATGCCTGCCCCAATCTACTACTCGCACCGAATCATGCAAGAATTCGCTCGCAGGAGACACAAGGAACGGGACAAATACCCATTCCTCAGACCGGACGCCAAAAACCAGATTTCGTTTGTCTACGACAACGGGCACCCAATCGCCATCGAGAGCATCGTGGTTTCACACCAGCATACCCCAGACATGCGCAGGAACCAACTCGAGGAATTAGCTCGCGACGTCATCGCTTCCGTCATCCCGGCCGATCTTCTGAAGGCTTCCGGAGACATCAAGTATTTCATCAACCCGGCAGGCAAGTTCGTGATTGGGGGACCCCATGGGGACACGGGGTTGACGGGTCGCAAGATCATCGTCGATACGTACGGCGGCATGGGACGCCACGGCGGCGGTGCTTTTTCCGGCAAGGATCCATCCAAGGTCGATCGTTCCGCAGGATACATGGCCAGGTACGTGGCGAAGAACATCGTTGCCGCCGGCTTGGCTCATGTCTGCGAACTTCAGGTCGCCTACGCCATCGGCGAGGCCAAGCCGCTTTCCCTGAATATCAACACCTTCGGAACAGGACAGGTTTCGGACGTAAAGCTCGCTGACTTCATCCTCAATGGCGGCCTGTTCGACTTCAGGCCCGCAAGCATCAACAAGACACTGGGACTCACCACGCCTAAAGGTTGGTCCTATCGCCAAACAGCCGCATACGGGCACTTCGGAAGAACTGGATTCCCCTGGGAAAAGACCGACAAGGCGGAGGAGCTCAGGCGAGCTTTCTGACCACGATTCCACTTTTTCAGGCTTTCCACTATGACCACTGCTTCACCTTCTCTCATCGGATACGGTTCTGCTCTCCTGGACATCATCGCCTTCGTCTCCGAACAGGAATTGAAAGGACTGATCACAGGAATCAAGGGCGGTACCGAACTGGTGGAGATCGACACGATGGCCAGCCTCCTGGAGCGACTCCCAAACACCCCGAAACGAGTGCCAGGAGGAGCCGCCGCAAATACTATCTACGGATACGCAAAACTCGGAGGGAAAGCCGCATTGCTCGGAAAGGTCGGCACCGACGATGACGGCGCATGCTACATTGACGGCATGAGACGCGATGGCGTCGACACATCGCCGATCAAGATCGGAGGCGAATGCCCAACAGGAAAATGCCTCTCCTTGATTACGCCCGATTCAGAACGGACCATGAGGACCTACATGGGCGCCAATGCGACACTCAAGTCGGAAGACCTCACCGCAGACGACTTCAAAGGGCACACGCACCTCTTTCTGGAAGGCTATACCTTCTATAATCCAGAACTCGCCATCAGGATCCTCAATTTGGCAAAGCAGGAAAACTTGACGATTTGCATTGACCTCAACTCACCTGAGATTGTCCTGAACAACAAGGACATCCTGCCGAACATACTCAGAAACTACGTGGATGCAATCTTCGCCAACGAACTCGAGGCGGCCGCCTTCGCCGATACCGAGGACGAGCTGGAAGCACTGGACGTTTTTGCGGAACTCTGCCCGATCGCCGTGGTCAAGGTCGGCAAGCGCGGCGCCTACATCAAGGAAAACAATTCCACGCTTCATCGGATTGACGCGTGCATCGTGCAAGCACTTGACACCACCGGGGCAGGCGACCTGTGGGCAGCAGGATTCATGTACGGATGGCTCAACGGGCAACCGATTCCCGAAGCAGGACGCCTCGGGGCAAGGGTCGCCGCCGAAATCGTACAAGTCCCAGGAGCAAGACTGGGCGAGGCCGCCTGGGCAAGACTCGCAAAACCATAATTCATTTCTTGCACTCCAAGGAGCCATGGCAATGAACTTCATCAAGACTTCACTCGTCGGAACCTTTGCGTTGGCGGCGACGCTCATGGCTGAGCAACCACTCCTCAAGGTCGGCCTGATTGCCAACATGGGCGACAGCGGAAGACCGGGAAAAATCCAAGTCACCTACGCAAGAATCGAAATCGTCGACTGAATCAAACACAACGGTAGAGAATCATGATCAAAGAAGAACACTTTTGGATAGCAGACCCCACCCTGGCGGAACTCGGACGCGCTGAAATCGTTCTGGCTGAAAAGGAAATGCCTGGACTGATGGCAGTACGCGAGAAGTACGGTCCACAGAAGCCACTTAAAGGCATGAGAGTGACCGGAAGCCTCCACATGACCACGGAAACCGCAGTGCTGATCGAAACATTGGTGGAACTGGGAGCCGATGTGCGCTGGTGCTCATGCAATATCTTTTCGACCAGGGATTCCGCCGCGGCAGCCGTCGCCTCAAGAGGTGTGCCGGTCTTCGCATGGAAGGGCGAAACACTCAAGGACTACTGGGAATGCACCAGCCAGGCATTGGCTTTCCCAGGCGGAAAAGGCCCCAACCTCGTCGTAGATGATGGCGGCGACGCGACGCTGATGATCCACTTGGGATACGAGGCCGAGGACAATCCTCAAGTCCTCGAAATCCCTGCCGATGCCTCGGAGGACTACAGGGAACTCCTGATCTGTCTCCAAGGCATCAGAAAGCAAGATCCAAAACGCTGGTCGAGAACTGTCAAGGAATGGAAAGGAGTCTCCGAGGAAACAACAACTGGAGTCCATAGGCTCTACCAAAGACACGAAGCAGGACAACTGCTCGTCCCGGCGATCAATGTCAACGACTCAGTCACCAAGTCGAAATTCGACAACCTCTATGGATGCCAAGAATCGCTGGTTGACGGCATCAAGCGCGCAACTGACGTGATGGTCGCCGGCAAGGTCTGCCTGGTTTGCGGATATGGCGACGTGGGCAAAGGCTGTGCCGAATCGCTCCGGGGCTTTGGCGCTCGGGTGCTGGTCACCGAAATCGATCCAATCTGCGCCCTGCAAGCGGCGATGGCCGGCCTGGAAGTCGTCACCATCGAAGATGTGATCCACGAGGTGGACATCGTCGTCACCTGCACGGGCAATTGCGACGTCGTCACCGCCGACCACATGGCGGCAATGAAGGATCACGCCATTGTCTGCAACATCGGGCACTTCGACAACGAAATCAAGGTCGCCGAACTGAAGGCAGTTCCAGGGATCCAGATCGTCAACATCAAGCCTCAAGTCGACAAGTTCGTCTTCCCCGACGGTCATTGCATCGTGCTCCTGGCTGAAGGTCGTCTGGTCAACTTGGGTTGCGCCACGGGACATCCTGCATTCGTGATGAGTTGCTCCTTCACCAACCAATGCCTAGCTCAAATCAAACTCGCCAACGAGGACATCCCCGTTGGCGTGTACAGGTTGGACAAGCACCTGGACGAGGAAGTCGCGAGGCTCCATCTCCAAAAGCTGGGTGTCAAGCTCACGACTCTGACCAAAAAGCAAGCGGAATACATCGGCGTCCCCGTAGAAGGCCCCTACAAACCCGAACACTATAGGTATTGACAACAAATGAGCGATATCGCAACCTGGTTGGAGCTTTTGGGCAAGCCTTTGAATTACGACTTCGAAAAAGTCGCTTCATTGACGGAGACGTTTTCCACGGCGGATTTCGACGCTGAACTTTACCGGCAAAACAACGGTCCAAGCACCACCCAAAGGCTGTTGTTGGTCCTGCCCAAAACGCTCAAAGCGAAGAACCCAGGCGTGGTCATCCCTTTTTACAGCCCCGATTCGATGCTGGGATTCGACCTTGAGACACGCAAGGACATCGTCCGAGAAGGTGCGCAGACCATCCAGTTTGCCAGGCAGCTTGTCCGTCTCGGCTACATTGTCGCCCTTTCCGAAACCTATCATCTCACCTGGTTGCCGGAGGACAAATCCGACCGGAACGACTTCTCGCGCTGGAAACGTGCTGGGACATCGCTCCTGCAGCAACATCCAACCTGGACAGGAATCGGAAAACTCATTGCGGATACCAATCTGATGACCGATTTCCTCTGCCAGGATCCAAGGGTCGATTCAGCCAACATCGGGATGATCGGGCATTCGCTCGGAGGGAAGATCACGTTCTACGCCAGCTGCCTAGACCCAAGGATCAAGGCATTCGTAGCCAGCGACTTCGGCTTTATTTGGGAACAAACAAACTGGAAGGACTGCTGGTACTGGGGTGAAAAATTGCCAGCACACCTCAGCCACACGGAACTTCTGTCCCTTGCAGTGCCAAGGGCATTCATGCTTATCGCAGGAGAAGCCGACGACGAACGAAGCGGTGCTTGCCTTGACCAAGTCAGGCCACTCTACGCCGCGCACAATGCCTCCAACAACCTCCGCTTCCTCAACCACGCCTCAGGCCATCGGCCACCCCAGGAAGCCTCAATGGCAGCATACGACTTCCTCGACGAATTCCTCAAGCATTAACCATAAAAAAGCAGTTGGTGCCATGATGCCAGTCAATCAGCTAAACTAGGTACGGACACCCCGGGTGCTCCTACTCCTGAATTATGAATGCTGAATGCTGAATTATGAATGATTGGTCAGACACCCAGTCAGACCCAGTCAGACCCAGTCAGACCCGGTCAGACCCGGTCAGACCCAGTCAGACCCAGTCAGACCCGGTCCGACCTGTCCGACCTGTCCGACCTGTCCGACCTGTCCGACCTGTCCGACCTGTCCGACCTGTCTGCCCCGTCCGCCCCATTCGACAAATCCACCCAGTTGCAGGACAAGACGCCCTTAGATACGGACACCCGGGGTGCCCGTACCTAAAGCATCATGCTGTTTGAGGTTGTGATTGCGGCTTGTGGTTTTCTTGCAAAAAGCCGTTCGTGCATTAATTTGTTTGGCGTATTGTTTTTGGCTGACATCAACTGATTTTTCCAACCAATTCTGTCGAAATGCGCGACAAGACACGCGAACTTCTATTCTTAATTTTTTCGATTGTTGCCTACGCGGCGGCGCTGGCTCTCCCATTTGTCGCCTATTATCTATTGAAGGAGCATCATTTCGCCTCGAATCCAGTCGAGCTTCGTCTTGGACCCACTTCCTGGTCGCCGACCAAGCCGGCGGTCATCGACTTCAGCCACAACTTCAACCATGCCCACTCGATGGCGCTCTTCATATCCCTGCCCCAAAAGCTTGATTTTGGCAAGAGCCATCGCAGGGCGACCAGTCAAATAGGAACCGAATTCGGTCGGCTTTCGCTCAGCAGGAGCAACAAGCCCGACCAGAAACTTCTTGACAACCATCCGCTAAACATCGTCTATTCCCTTCAATTGGCAGAGAACAATCAGTTCGTCCCCATCGCCAAGTTCCCTCAGGACTTGAAGCAGGGCGAATATACCATCGAGGTGACCCCGACCCAAGCGCTACTGGATTCACTTGGTCCCAGGGGGCAAGCCATCTTGCGGGTCGCCTACCAGAGTTGCCCTCTTTGTTTCGCCTATACTGCCGTCAACCTTCTTGGATTTGTGCTGATCATGGTAGCCTTCATCGCGGCAGGTTCATTCGCGGATCGAAAGCGCAGAAGGATCATCAGGTACAGGAGCAGAAAACTCTACGCTCGAATGCTAAATACGGCTCCGCAGACCAGCATCGCATTCCTCTATGCACAATATCCGAAATGGAGCGAAACATTCCTCCGCCAAGACCTCACCCTGCTCCAACAGCAAAACCTCAACGTCAAGCCCATCTCGATATTCCAGGGCGACTGCGAACCAGAAGCCCATTGGCCTAAAGCCGAATACCTCACCACCACTAAAATCAACACAAACGAAACAACTGCCCACACTATAAGACGACTGATATTCCTGCCAAAGCAAATCAACCTCGCCATCTCGCTCTGGAAACACAGGAAAAACATAGAAAAACTCTGCCGGCAACTTACTTGGATCAGGGCAACCCACATCCATGCCGAATTCGCCGATCTTCCGGCCCTGCTGGCCAAGCTCGCCGCGGACAAACTTGGCATCTCGTACAGCGTCGGCATCCATGCATTCGATATCCATGCCGCCAAATACCCTCCAAAGTGGATCTTCCAAAAGGCAGCATTCATCACCGCATGCAATGACGTAGCAGCCAATGCCCTGGTCAAGACGCTCCCAAGCATCGAGGACAAAATCCGCCGAATCAACCACGGGATTGACTTGGAGGCGTGGACGTACGGCGAACCCCACGAACCCAATCCTACCCACCGGCTGATCTTCGTCGGAAGGCTGGTTCCAAAAAAGGGTGCCCATCTATTGCTGCGTGCGTTGCGTCTTTTGCTGGACAGGGAAAGGCAGGTTTCGCTGACGATCGTCGGAACCGGGCCATTGGAAATGGAACTCAAGGCCTTGGCCCATCGTTTGAACCTCGACCCCCACATCGCATGGATGGGTCGCCAAGCTCCCGAGAATGTCCGCCGGCTTCTGCGCAACTCAACTTGCTTCTGCGCACCGGCAATCGTCGCGCCTGACGGCGACCAGGACGGCATCCCCAACACGATTCTCGAGGCGATGGCGGCAGGAATCCCGGTCATCGCCACAAAGGCAGGAAGCATCCAGGAAGCAGTCAATGAAAAAACCGGTTGGGTCATCGACATACCCTCGCCAAAGGACATCGCGAAAACCATAGACATCTTCATTGACTCGAAACACGACTGGAACAGAAGACGACAAAATGCCAGAAGCCTCGTCGAAAAAAACTTCAATGCCCGGAAACTGGCGAAAGACAGGGCAGAAATCTTCAGAAACCAATCGTGACACGATGCAAATTTGTCGCATTTCCCAGATTGGAGTCAATCTCATCCGCTCCTCGTCCGTTATATGGTAATTAGTGTTTTTGGCATTTCACCCCAATCGGGCATCTATAGATCATGGAAGAACAGACAGCACTCAAGAAACCCAGGAAGCAATCGTTAGCGGACAGGATCATCAAGGCATCCGTAGTCGTTGGCATCGCACATATCTGCCTTAAGTTTGCCGGCTTGATCCAGGTCAAATGCGCGACTCAGTTTTTGAATTCCGCGGAGTACTCGGCGATCATGGTGATCGCGATGGGCGGCATCATCAACTCGCTCTTCCTGATTGGCGAGGAAGTGATCGGCCCCACGTTTTTGACCATATTCGTGAAGGAAAAGAACGAGAAGGACGAGAAGGCGGCATGGGATTTCACCAACACGACGATTTCGTTCCAGAGCTTGATTTTGATTGTCGTTTGC
>JAGVUR010000098.1 GCA_019136135.1 Verrucomicrobiota bacterium | reverse complement strand
CCGTAGGCGCCTGACCATGCTTAACCCCGGGCTTCAGCCCGGGGATAGGATGCCCCCATGCCGGGCGCCTTGTAAAGGCGCTACAGAAGACCGACGCATTTCAATTCACCAGCATGGTGAAATAAATAAACTTTTCTAACCATTTGATAATAAGCCAATTAGGAATAAAACCCAGCTTCAACTGCTTTTTTTGGTTAATTCTCGTACTTGACGCACAAAGTCGTCAATATAGAGATCCAAGTAATTTGGTGCGATGGCCGACGCATGTGGCAGGCGCCACAATTTAGGCGTACTTGCGATTTCGGAGTCTTCCTGCAGTGGTTCTTCGGGGAAGACATCCAGGAAAGCCCCCGCCAAATGCCCGCAGTTCAGCAGCGATATCAGCGCCGTCACATCGAGGGAGTTTCCTCGCCCCACATTGATCACGGTCGCGCCAGGCTTCAGCAGCTCGAGCCGCCGTCCATCCATCAACCCGGTTGTACCTGTCGTACTTGGCAACGCCATGATCAAATGATTGGCCTTGGCGAGGGCTTCATCGAGTTTCCCTACTTGAATCAGGCTATCCGATGCATCAAACCAATCGGGTCGTTCGGGATTGCTCCGGCGCCCCACGCCGATAATGGTCACGCCAAATGGCTTCAGCAACTTGCCGATCCAGCGCCCGATGCTGCCAAATCCCAAGATCAAGACCGTGGAACCACGCAGGACACGCATCCCAGGGGAAAGCTCCTTCCGTGCCCAGGAATTATCAGCGTGCAATGTCGCCTGAGCCAAAATTCCACGTTCCATGCCCAGGAGCATCCCGACTACGCTCTCAGCCATGATCTCACCGTGAAATGCGCCATTCAACATCACGATACCGGAGGGCGCGACAACCGAAAAATAATCCTTACCTGCGGCAGGAGTCGAAACAATCTTCAATTTCGGTGCCAAATCAAACCATTCCTGACGAAATCTCCAGGTCAACACGGCGTCGGAATCCGGCAGTTCAGATACCAATTCCGCTTCGCTCTTGCACAACACGACTCGTACGCCGCCCAAAAGTTCAGATAGGCGATCGGCCTGTGACGTGCTCAATTCCCAACAGCCTACGTCACGATGACGCAAATAAACCGATATCTTCCCTAATGTATACATGGATTGACGATTCGTTCCTGACATTGTATATTTATCTCTGAAATCCCGATTGGCTCTCGATAACATTACGAAACCGATTGACTACCCATCGGCAATCTATTATGACTTCATATCCCAACATAGAAACTAAAAAGCTTATTGCAAATGGACAGGAACGGCAACGTGAACTCCTGAAAACCATGGCGCCGAACAGGTTTATTACCTGGCATTGGACCGCAGAAGGATTCGAATCTGCGGCAGATTGGATCAAAGCTCATCCCCATGAGGTCAGAAGCGGAATTTATCTCTCCGACTCCCCTAGCAAGGAAGTCTGGAGGATTACTGTCCCGCCGCGGCACGGCGACTATGAAGTCGTCATCAAGACATACCACAGGGAAACCTTCTCATGGCTCAGACTCTTCGACCGATCCAACGCCGTCACTGAAGCCCTCAACTATGCCACGCTCGATGGCTTGGGAATCCCGGTCGCGGAAACCCTCGCTTGCGGCGAAATCCGCAAATTCGGAAAACTCAAATCTTCATTCATTATAACACGATATATCGACAATACCATTGACGGCTCGTCACTCATGCCGGGTGGATCCCTCGCCGATCAGGACGAATTCAGAATCGCCTTCAGTAAAAAAGCGCTTGAAATCATCGCACGCGCACACGCATGCGGGTTTTCACATACCTCATTCCACCCGAACAAAATCCTCATCTCGAAAAACAGTACCATCGATTCACAAGACTTAACGTTGATTGACGTGGCACATGGAGGGTTCAAAAATACAATGTCAATGAGAGCCGCAATCGCCATTGACCTGGCGACATTCTTCATTGACATGAGGCTCGCAACCGAGGAAATCAAGCTGCTGTGCGCCTATTACCTCGATTTCAATCCATTCTGCGGATTCACTGTCGACACCTTATGGGAAGCCTTGATCGCCGTTGATTGACAGAAAACCGCCGCAAAGCAGGCAATTTCCACACCCGTTGCGGCGGCATTGGATTCCACGACTTTACTTCAGCAAGTTACTCAGCTTCTTGTTTGCCTTTTCCCTTGCTTCCTTGGCTGCCTGGTCTTCTTCCTGTTGAGTTTCTTCTGGCTTAGGCGCTTCATGGACCGCTCCCAGGGCTTCGAGCTTGTCCACATCGACCTTGGGCTGTTCCTGTTCCACCGGCTTTGCTGCCGCAGGCTCAGGTTCACTGGGACGTCTCAAGGTATCGAGCAACGCCTTGCCGTCTTCAGAAGCGATCAGGTATCTCGGAATCTCGCCACCCGCTTGCACACCGGCGGTATCGACGCTCTGCTCGCGGGCCTGCTTCACAACTTCCAGGAAGAATTCCTCAAGGTTGCGAACTGGATTTCCCAACTTGATCTGGCTTTCGTCAATGCCGTTGGCAACCAACCAGGAACGCAATTCCCTTTTCGTCTCATCACTCAACGTCGGAACTTCCAATCTGGTAATTTTTTCCTCGCGCAGGATTTCATGCAAGGTACCTTCGGCGCGAATCTTTCCGCCATACAGGACGACCATGTCATCACATACGTCCTGCACGTCCGCCAGCAAGTGGCTGCACAAAATCACCGTCTTGCCGCGGCTCGCCAAAAGGCGGATCACATCCTTCACTTCGCGGCAACCAATCGGATCCAAACCGCTGGTCGGCTCGTCCAATATCACCAAATCAGGATCGTTGACCAAGGCTTGAGCCAAGCCGATTCGACGCGCCATGCCCTTAGAAAACTCACCGACGCGACGATTGAACGCATGGGCCAAGCCAACCATGTTCAATAACTGCTCGCTACGTTCACGACGCATCTTCGGACTCAATCCAAACAACGCACCGTAAAAATCCAACGTCTCCATCGCAGTCAAGTAGCGATACAAGTACGTCTCCTCAGGCAAGTAGCCAATTCGGCTCTTGATCTCCACATTCTGGGGATCCTCGCCAAATACCTTCAATACTCCGCGAGACGGATACAACAATCCTAAAATCATCTTGACAGTCGTCGACTTGCCGGAACCATTCGGACCAAGCAGGCCAAATACCTGGCCTGCCTTGACAGTGAAGTCAATCCCGTTGACCGCACGAGCCTTCGGACGATTCCAAAAATCCCTGAATATCTTGGTCAAGCCAGTTGCTTCGACCACTATGTTATTCTGTGCTTGCTCGCTCATTCCGTGTCTCCAACTGATTTCCAGCTACAAGATATCCCGCCTGATCTGACTTATTTCGTCTCGTCACCACTCTGCAACATCTCACCCGAACGGACTAGACGAGCACTGTTGAAGATGACCATCAAGGAACTCACGCTGTGCAGCAGGGCGGCACCAACTGGAGTCACTTGACCCAAAGTCGCTAAATATACACCAACAACGATAAATCCCAAACCAACAGCAAAATTCTGTATGGTCAACATGCGCGTCCGCCTAGCCAAACCAATAAGGAACGGAATCCGGCGCAAATCATTGTTCATCAATGCCACCGATGCACTTTGCACGGCGATGTCGCTACCGAAGGCACCCATCGCGATACCGATATCGCCTGCCGCCAACGCAGGAGCGTCATTGACACCGTCACCAACCACGGCAACGATCTTGCCTTCGTTCTTCAACTTCCGCACATACTCTGCCTTCTCCTCGGGCAGACAGGCGGCAGCCACCTCGGTTATCCCGATTTGAGCCGCAACCGCCTGGGCAACACGCTCGTTGTCACCGGTAACCATGCAACAACGTTCAATGCCAAGTTCCTTCAACTGGGCAATAGCCTCGGCGCTAACGGAACGAATCGCGTCGCTCAAGCCAATCCATCCCATTGCCTTGCCGTCATTCGACACGCAAACAACGCTCAATCCCTGCTGCTCGGCCTCGGACAAGCTCTCCTCCAAGCCGCTCAAGTCAACCCCTTCGTTCCTTAGCCAACTGGCACGACCAACCTGACAAGGCTTGCCATCAAATGTGGCACGAACACCTAAACCAGCAACTTCCTCGTACGCCTCAGGCTTGCGCCACGATACATTCGCTTCACGAGCCAAATTCCTCATCGCCTCGGCGGCAGGGTGGTTGCTGTGGTGCTCCGCAGACGTCGCCAGCTCAAGCAATGCCGCCAATTCAACGCCTTCCGCGGGCTCCAATCGAGCAACAGCAAGCTTCCCCTCGGTCAATGTACCCGTCTTGTCAAAAATAATCGCCCCAATCCTCGCAGCCTGCTCAATGTACGATACGTCCTTGATCAGTATTCCCAAGCGAGATGCCGCCGCAATCGCGGCAATCACCGCCGAGGGAGTCGCAATCACAAAAGCCGCAGGGACCGACATCACCAAAACGGCAATCACACGGTCAATGCGCATCGTGATGAACCAAACCAATCCAGCGATCATCAAAATCGTCGGAGTGTAATAGCCAACATACTTGTCAATCATTCTCATGATCGGCAACTTCGAGCGTTCGGCGTCCGCAATCAGGTTCCTGACCTTTCCAAGCGTCGTGTCGGAACCGATTTTAGTCACTCTGAATTCCACGAGTCCCGTCAAGTTTTGCGTACCTGCATAGACCTCTGTGCCTACTTCCTTGTCAACAGGCAATGATTCACCTGTGATCGATGCCTGGTTCACGGTACTTGTTCCCATGGTCACGACACCATCCGCAGGGAAGTTTTCGCCCGGTCGCACCCTGCAGACGTCCCCGACCCGGAGGTCATTCAATGCATCGACTTCTTCTTCGACTCCATCGACGATACGGCGTGCCTGCCTCGGCGTCAACCTGACTACCGCCTCGATTGCCGCCTCGGCGCCGATTGCCGTACGCTTCTCAATCGTAATCGTAATCAACATGAAGAAGGCAACCGCGCCTGCGGTCTGGTAGTCCTTGCTTGCAAATGCCGCGACCAAAGCCAATGCAACCAACTCGTTCATGTGGACCTTGCCGCGAATCAAATCATGTACCGCCTCGAAAAATATCGGCAAGCTCAAGATTAACGCACCAAGGAACGCGCTTGCGTCACGGGCAATATCGTCAATCGCATTCAGGAAAAACACACGTGACAAATAGCTGTTCAAGACCAGAATACCGCCAAGCAATGCGATTGCCAGACGATACATTTCCGGCTTTCCGAGCTTGCTTTCGACCTTTCTCGGCGCCTGGGTCGCTTCTGGCGCCACATTCGTCGCCAGGACCTGTTCATTTACGCTCATCGTTCTTTCCTCTTCGATATGTTGGTCCAGGATTTCAAGCGTGACTTTCCCGTTCCAATCCTGGTTGACGTTTGTTTATTGCGCTGCCCCATCCGCTTCCTGTTCCTGAGCCGGCGCCTTGCTCTTTTCGGGCACTTGCCCAATCAGAAGACGAACCTCCTGCAACGAGCTGTCCTTCTCGTGCAAGACGTATTTGTTCTCGACCTTTGACAGCGCTTGCTGCAATGCATCGCTGTACAAAACCATCAGCATCGTCTCCGGATGATCCTTGTACTCAGCCAGAACCGTCTTGAAATAGGTGCTGTCCGCCCGTACCGACTCCACGATGTTGCGCTTGTAGGCCAATGCCTCGTTGCGAATCTTCGCCGCCATGCCTTCCGCATTGGACAACAAGGTGGACGCATCCAAGTGCGCCTTCTGCTTCTCGGCATTACCCATCTCGGAAGCCGCGAAGACACTGTCAAATGCCTTCAATGTCGCATATGGCAACTGGAATGTTATCTTCACGGATTGAACGTCAACGCCCAAGTCAATCTCCTTCAGATACATCTCCAGCTTCTCCTGGACACTGACCTCGATGTTAATGCTGGTTTCGCCGACTTTCTTTACTTTCGAACGCAATTCCTCGACCGGCCATGAGGCGCTGACACTAAGCAGCGCGTTGGCAAGCAAATTCTGCATGATTGCAGCTGTTCCGCGCTTCCGTTCGTTCGTCTCCGTCTTCCCATGACCATGTTGTCCAGCAGTCTCGCCACTGTCCCAACCGCTTAAACCTTCTGCCTCGCTGTCATCGAAGAATTCCAAGTAGTATTTTTGGGGATCTCCGATACGGTAGTTCACTTCAGCGACGGCATGGATGATGTTGGTATCGCCCGTCAGGAGATATCCATCCGCCCCTGGCCTGAGGAATCGATTTGGTGCCTGGCCAGGCTCCGGCTTGACCCACGGCATGAAAAACGTCTCCGTGGATACCGTAACCGTACGTTGCGCAGGCAAGACCTTCACCCAGTCAATGGGATACGGCCAAGCCCAATACCAACGACCGCTTGTCAATACCGCCGTCTCCTGATTTTCAATCTGACGGTATTGCAACGCACCAAACCTAAACAACATCGCCTCATTCTGCTCGTCTACGCGAAACACACCGCTCATCAGCAAATAAGCCATGATCACGATGATCAGGACACGCAAACACAAAAACAATATCCGTGCCATGCGCATCAATGATTTCATGCCGGAACCCGATGAATCGGATTCGGCTTTCGGAGCCGAATCGCTTGGCGCGACAGCTATCTTGGGCAGAGGCCGGTTATCACCCAAGCCAACCTGACCTGATTCTAGTTTCTTATCGTCTTCTTCCATGGATTTCACCTGCTCGATCAATTATACGATTCAATGTTCAGACTCGTCGGAAAATGCGAACTCATTTGGATTTCGCAGGTTCCTTGCCCAAGTCCGTCGCGCCCGCCTTAAACAAATGGAACGGGGGTGTACTCGTATCGAGGATCAACGTATCCTTTTCGTTCAAGGTCTCCTTCAAGGCATCCAGATTCCGCAGGAACATCGCCAATTCAGGATTCTCCTTGAATACAGCATAGTGCTTCGCGGCTTCCTCGTCACCTTGACCGCGAATCTCCTTCGCCTCGGCTTCCGCCACAGCCAAAATCTCCGCGGCCTTGCGCTCCGCATCCGAGCGAATCTGCAATGCCTGGGAATTCCCGCTCGCCAACAAGGCCTCGGATCGGCTACGACGCTCAGCGGCCATCCGGTCAAACACCTTCGTCGTGACAGATTCAGGGAAACCCAATTGCCTGAAACCTACGCGGGCAACCGAAATCCCATATTCCTTCATCGCTTCCCTGCCTACAGATTCCAACATCTCAGCCTCAATCTGCTCTATCTCGGCACCACGGTTCACAGATACCAAATCCGAAAAGTTGTGCTGGGGCAAAATGCTGTTTCGGCTTGTACGTACAAGCGAATCCAGCTTTTTCTGGGCTTCGCTCGTGGTCTTGAAGCGCTTCATGAACAAACCAGGATCGCCAACCTTCCACAAAATGTACGTCGAAACGACAATTTGATATTGATCCCTAGTCGTGATTTGCTCGATTTGGCCCCTGGTCAATTCATAGCACTGAAGACGCTTGTCATGGCGCCATACCTGATCGACAAAGGGCCACTTGAAATGCAAACCAGGCTCGTACGTGATGATCTCGCCGGATTCGTCAACCTTGGCCTTGCCCAAGGTCTTGACGACTGCATACTCGGTCTCCTTGACCTGGAAGGTCATCATCGCTACCGCAAATATCAAAACCACCGCCAAGGCAAGCGTGGCTACAGGCCAATGCTGGCTCAATCCGTGCTTCGTTTCTACTGGACTCGTTTGTGATTCGCTCATTGTCGTTACTCCAACTAACTATTTCAATTCTTGTGACTTCCTAGCCTTCCCCGCGATCCATGCCCTACTGCTCGGAGGTTTGATCGCCCAAATTCAAATCCAACAAGCTGGATTTCAGCTTCTTCTCCAAATTCAACTGGATGACTTCCTTGCCCAAGCTATCGGACAAGACATACTTGCGGCTCTGGCTGCCGGAAGTCGTCATCATATCCAGAAAACTGTACAACTTGAAAACCTCGGGACACGCATTAAAGCCCTTCAGCTGACCTAAAAAGCGATCCGCCTCGGCTTTGGGTACGTTTGCCCGCTCGTGCTTGTATGCATTCGCCTGATTCCTTATCTGCGAGGCGCGGGCGCGGGCGGTCGGCACACGCTTCACGGCATCGGTCTGAGCCAGCAAGATCACCTCGTTCCTGGCTTCCGTCGCCGAAACGACATTGTCGAACAGCGGTCCGACCTCGGTCGGCGGATGAAGCCCGGCCAAACTTACAAACAAGACCTCAACCCCCAAACCGATCTCGTCAGCCGCTTGCTGGATATTTTCCTTCAAAACCCTGGTCGCCTCCAAGCGCTTCTGCCCCAGTACATCCATCATGTCAACGCTTGTCAGGTACAGCAGGAGTTCGCGGGTCGCCAAATTCCGAAGGATTTGCGTTGAATTGTCATGCTTGTACGCGAAGTCATAGAGATTCTTGACCTTGAAGTACATCGGGATATGCGCGGTAACGAGTCCCAGGTACGCCGTCGCATCATCCTTCGCTCGGCTTCCATCGTCGTTTACCACGCCTTCGGGACGCCTTGCCACGATGAAATTGTTTTCCCCATGATCGTCATCGCTATGGCTGACGCTCCACAGGATCACGCGTACATCGTGATGTTTCTTCTTGTTCTTGGGACCATGGCTATGACCATGATGGTCGTCTTCCTCTTCTTCATGGCCATGGCCATGCTCCCCGCCCAAGGTAACCTCCTGCACCTGCTCAACAGGGAAGCGCACAATCCTCGCAAAAGGCCATGGCAGCTTGAAATACAAACCCGATGTCAATGGCTCCTGGCTGACAACACGGCCAAAACGCTCGTGAATCCCCTGCTCGTCTGTATTGATGACAATCAAACAGGTCTGCAGCAACATCAAAACAACCATCAAGGCCAACAACGGTACGACGGTACGCGCCAAAAATCGGTAGAACCATACTTCCGATACCTGAAAGCCAAATTGATAGTCCAAGCTCGCCGCTACGTTGCGGGCAACACCGCCAGGCTCCGTGAAAACGGACAGGATCCGGCTCTCAATCAACGGACGCTCCTCCTCGCCAGGCATCCGAGGACGGTAAAACTCAATCACAAAACCCAAAACCAACTCAATGGACAAGATCGCCAAGGCGACCAAGGCAAAACGGGCTATCGTGATGTCGGCAGTATCAACTGCCTTCTTGAAATACTCCAAAAACAACGCTATCGCCGAAAGCAAGAACAGCAGGCCGGAAAAAAACAGCCATGCACTTGCGGGACGCAGCCAACGGCAACCCTTCTCGCGACTCGCACCGGCAAAGTAGCTCCAGACGACCAGCGAGGCAATCCATGAAATCACGCACAACAACGCCATCGGCATCGGATTCGGCGCAATCGGAAATGCCTCGGTACCAGCCCAAATCCGCCACAACACAAGGCAATATATGCCAACCAATACACCGATCACAACAGTGATGACCGGAACGAAGTATTTCGTGTATTGCATGTTCGCACGAGTCGCCATCCGAACGGCCTCGTCGGCATCGTCGAACAATTCATTCGCACCATGGGATACACGAAACTCGGCTGCAGCCTCCTCCTCAAGCAACTGACGGCGCTGGAACGCACAGCGGCCAGCGCCAACAAGACCAAATAGCGTTACCAATAAGCAGGATACGCTGCCAACCCACATCACTGAACAATTTGCATTGCGGGCAACCAAAATCGCTACCACGAGCAGGATCAACCCCACTACGGATATCCCATAACATAAATTCCGCGGCCGCGGACTCGTCGATGACATCGCTTGTTCCTCTTTGTTCTCTACTTAAATAACTATCTGAAACTCCCAAAGTCCCCAAATCGTTAAAATTACATTATATAAAATAACATCCCTTTTATCAAGATGAACACATAAAAAAACTAAATCTTTAACTCCCATAGGAGTCGTTAAAAAATTAAGGCAACAGTTCCGGAATTGTTTTGAGTTGTTTTTCCCCCGTCCTGAACGGAGCGTATGCGCATACGCGACTGACAGGACGGGGGAAATGCAGCCAAAAGAAACCGGAAGTGTAAACTTAATTTTTTTAACGACTCCATAGCACCTTGACCAAATCCCAATCATCTAAGCTCCTAAATGAAACCGTCTCAACACGATGCATCTGAAAATCGTCACTCGGTACCTGAAATAGCTTCAGAACGCTGTCCAAATCCGTGTGGAAACTCGATTCGCGACGGCCACGGGACTCGAACTCAAGCCTGTAAGCCGACTCGCCAGCTGACAAGTCGCGTATCTCAGGAACATCAACAGCAGGAAGCGAACTCGATGAAACAGCAGACTCAACGCCGCGTTTCGGGACACGACAAGACGCACCGCGCTTGACCTTGCGACGAGACGGTAGATCAGGCACGGCCGGAAACGGAAAGTCGGCAACGCCAAGAAGACCACGTATGGCCTCCTCGCATTCCCATACCTTCATCAATTCGCGCTCACGCGAACAGAGAAGGGATATGACTTGTGATTCCGATGAACTCACAGACAAATTCCAAACTGATCACGATTACAAATTTATGCCCCGGATTTCCCTGCTTCTGCAGCCTTCGAAGAAGCTTCCGCCGCCTTCGGAGCTGGCTTCTTCGGAACTGGTCGAGATGACGACGACTTCGACGCAAAACCAGCTACCGGCAACGGAGGCTCAGGAAATACAAATACGCCGGGTTCGCCAATAACCTGCTCAACTTGCTCCTCCAATGCCGCAATCCGGCGGTACGCTTCCTCGCGCTCCGCCAACAACTCATCTACCTTGACGCGAGCTTCCAATGCCGCACGAATCGTCTCGGCATCGGCGCGCATCACAATCTCAACAAAACTCAATGGCGCAGTTTTGCCAACCGGACTCTTTGCCATAATGACCACTCCTTGTTTGTTCCTAATCGATTCGATAAACCTATGTTAATGCCTTTACATCAGTAATCTCATTCGGATTTCCCAAACAAACGCTTGAGCAATCCACGAGGTCCTCCATCACTGCGTACCTCGCCATTTTCCTCCGATTCAACAGAACCGTCAGAAACAACTTCCTCAACCCCAGCCGACTCGACACGACGCGCCAATCCCGCACGGGCAGACTTGGATACCTCGGCATCCGAGTCATTAGACAAGTTCTCCAGCACGGTCGTCGGAGCAGATTCGTTCCTAGCCAAACTCAAGCGTACCTGATTCGCCACATCGCGGCTCAATTCCATCATCAATGCCAATGGCAATGACGATGCACCGGCGGCCAAACACCGTACGCTCGGCAAAGCATGACGAGCCAGGCGACGGGATGCGCGAACACTCATCCCACGACAATCAACCCCCAAATGCCACAACCCGTACAGCGAAGCATCACCACCATGCAATAAAACATACTCCAGATCAGCTTCGCTCAACCCGTCGCGACATGCAAATATCTTCAAATAATCCTCGCCATCAGCACCCTCGAAGTGAGGGCGCAACAATTTCAACTCAACGGACGGATTCCCTGACAAGGCCTCCAAAACTCCTTTCGTGGGACGAGACAACAGCCGAATCACAGCACTGCTCAACAAACAACGGTTCCCGGCAAGCAACTGGCGAACGCATTCGCAACTGTCGTCAGCCAGAACCAATTGAACCAATTCGGGCACAAGGCGAGAACACGCAATCTTGGCACGAATTCGCTCGTCGCTCTTCTGCGAAAAACCGGCCATCTCGTCAGCAGTCAATTCCTTCCGCCCAATCGCCTCGCTCTGAACCCGGGGATCGCTGCTGAACAGCAACGATTCCAAGACCTTCTCAGGCAACTGCGACCTCATCAATATCACCCGTTGAGCCAAACTGTCATCCGAATCAGCCCATTCCAACAGGCAAGACTCGTCTAGACGAGGACTCAACAACGCCAAAATCTGAACCGTCACGTCAACGTCATCACACAATGCGCGCTGGATCTCATCGTCCAACTTCCCGGAAAACAATAGCGAGGCACGGACAAACGGCACCGCGTCATTGCTCAATATCGCCTGGACACGAACCGTAATCGCAGAATTCCGCGCCAATGCCGAACGAACAAACGCATCGCTGTCCTCGCACAAAACCAACGCAGTCTGGGGACTGATCTCCTTGCTGGCGGCTACCGCCAAACGCAACTCGACGCGCTCGTCACGGCATAACTGCATCAACGATGATTTCGGCGTACGGGGATGAACCGCCAATAACGACAGTACACGGACACTCTTTGATTTCTCGCACAACTCCTCCAATATGCGACTCGGAGTCTCGCCATAGCCAGCCAGAAAACACTCAACCTCGTAATGGTTGTGCTTCGCGTACAATTCACGCAACAACTGGATAGGTATGCCGCCGCCACGCCAATGGCGCAACGCAGCCTCCGGATCACTCAATATCTGATCCAGTAATTCCTTGATGTCCAATTGCTCAACGCTCATCGATCGCAAATCACCTTAACCTTCTCGAATAAATCAGAATTTAATAATATAATCCATTCCGACAATCCTGACAACCCAACCGAAATTCCAAGGAAACACCAACGTACAAAACGTACGCAAATAATGCCTAAGGAAGCAAAGGCCCGGATGCTTGAATTTCAATGCTTTTGAGATAAAGTAATAAGAAGTCGTTCAAAAATTAAGGCAACAGTTCCGGAATTGTTTTGAGCTGTTTTTCCCCTGTCCAGTCAGTCGCGTATGCGCATACGCGACTGACTGGACAGGGGAAAGGCGACCAAAAGAAACCGGAAATGCAAACTTAATTTTTTAACGGTTCCTAACTCTTCCCTTCCAAGCCTGCCTGAGTTTTTGTGGGCGGGCTTTTGTTTTCGTACTATTTTCGCACTGTCAATGTCTATCATCGACCTATTCATAAAGGAAACCCAACTGCTGCTCAGATATGCAAGACTCGGCTTGCATAGGCTGATCCGAACGTCCTCCTGGCATACCAGCAGGGAGAACACGGCTGCCCCATGCCAAAAACACTCCGAAAAGCCTGAAACAACAGCGCCAATCATCGTTTCAGTCGAAGAGCCAATCACAGAACCGGCGCAAATGCAACCCGAGATCGATGGCGAACTCCTCGATAAACTCACCAGGAAATTCAAGGCAAAACAAGTCGCAAGGGAAAAAAGGCAACATAAATTCCTCCGCGAAAAAGAATTGGCGGAAAGGCAGCTGAACCCACTCCTGGCAAACCAACAAAACAACGATTCAAAACAACTCGAATTCAATTTCGAAGAAATCGACCAGGAAGAACTGGATCTGGAGGAACACGAAACGCAAACAACGGCAAGTATCCCCGAACCAGTCCTCAACCAACCCTACCAAATACCTCCAATACAACTGCTTAATCTCGATGACCTCGTCCCAGACGATAACCTTGACGAAATAAAGAAAAATACAAAGATCATCCAAAATACGCTGGATGCCTTCTTTATTGACGCGGACGTCATCGGTTTTCAAAAAGGACCAAGGATCACGCTCTACAAGGTCGGAGTCGCAAGAGGCGTCAAGGTCGAATCAGTCGCGCGCATCGCCAATGACATCGCCATGGCGCTAGCCGCAACATCAATCCGCATCCTTGCACCGATGCCTGGGCACGACTTCGTCGGCATCGAAGTGCCTAATGCAAAAGCCGATATTGTCCGATCAGGCGCCCTGATCAACGGGGACAACTTCAAAAACCACAAGGGACAAATCCCCGTCATCATCGGAAGAAACATCGAAGGGAATGATATCGTACTCGACCTGGCAAAGACACCGCATCTCCTCGTTGCAGGAGCTACCGGATCAGGAAAATCGGTCTGCCTCAACAATATCTTGGTTTCGCTCCTCTATCGATTCTCCCCAGAAGAACTCAGACTGATCCTCGTCGACCCAAAAATCGTCGAACTCTCAGTCTATAATCAGCTGCCGCATCTTGTCGTACCCGTCATCACAGACAACGAACTGGTCGTACTTGCCCTGCGCTGGGTGATCAGCGAAATGCAGCGACGCTACGAAATCCTGGCCAAAGTCGGAGCCAGAAACCTTGAATCTTTCAACAACAGACAGCTGCCGCAAGAACCGGAATTCGATGATGACGGCAACGAAATCCCGGCAAAAATTCCATTCCTTGTCGTCGTGATCGATGAACTGGCGGACGTCATGCTGACGTCGCACCAAGACGTCGAAACCGCACTTGCAAGGATAGCACAGCTCTCCCGGGCAGTCGGAATCCACTGCATCGTCGCGACGCAACGCCCATCGGTCAATATCATCACAGGCATCATCAAGGCCAACTTCCCGTCAAGAATCGCTTTCCAAGTCGCATCCCAAGTCGACTCCAGAACCATCATTGACGGCAAAGGCGCCGAGGCACTCCTCGGAAAAGGCGACATGCTCTACAAGCCTGCCGATGGAATCAGGATGCAACGACTGCAAGGGGCACTGATTTCAGATGAGGAAATCCGAAAAGTCGTCGATTTCTGCGCAAGCCAATCCAATGCGGAACTTGACTTCAACGTGATCAAATCCGCCAAGCAAGACGATCAACAACAACTAGATGACGGGCTACAAAACGAACAAGAGCTCGACCCCGATACCGAAGAACTCGTCAATGCGGCGATCGAAATCATTTTAAACGAACAAAAAGCGTCTATCTCATACCTGCAAAGAAGACTGAAAATCGGCTACAACAAAGCCGCCACAGTCATCGAAATCCTCGAGGAACGTAAGATCATCGGTCCGCAAATAGGCACCGCACAACGGGAAATCCTCATCGAGCAGTAGCGCACACGTACTTGAGGGCATCTACGCTGTTTTACTTTTCCTTGACCAAGGCGATGTAGTCAAGATTGGTTGGGGTACCATCGGTGTTTTCAAGGCTAATGTCATAGGTCCCCGGCTTGAGTTCGAAGATCAGCTTCTTTCCTTTTTGCGCAGGAACGAAATACCCCCAATGCGTGTGGTGATCTCCAAGTCCTCCGGTGCCTAAAAGTTGGAATTCTCCATAGTCCTTGCCATCGAAGGTCATTTTTCGACGCGAGCCAGCCGTGTTACAGTAACGCACGGCAATGCTGTATCTGCCCGGTTCCTTGACGACTAGTTTCCAGGTAATATTGTGTCCTATGTCGTCCCAGTGGCTAATGGCCTGGCCTTGTGTGTCCACCTTGTCCTTGCGGATTTGGACTTCGCCTCCTTGCTGTGCCGCTATGTCCTCTGCCTCCACAAAGACCGCAGCCTGCAGTTTCTTGGCAGGCAACACGATGGGAACCTGGCTTTGGAGAGTCGGTCCGCCAACAATCGCAAGGGTGGCCTTGGCAAGACCTTGGAAGCCTTCTATGTCAGGCTCGACCTTGACCATGTTGAGAGCATGACCGTTTGCCAGGACATCGACCTCAAAGGATGACTTGCTGATAGTGCAACCACCGATGGGATTGATCGTTACGGTGCCCTTGTACCCCTGTTTCAGAGGGGCAGTGGCGACGACGCGGAGGGTTTTCTCCTGATAATCGTATGAGATATTGAGGTTTGGATGGGTCGCCGATGGCAATTCGCTAGTGAGTGCGGCGCTGGTGTAGCCCATCGCGTTGGTGACCATGCGCATGCGATAGGTGTAGTCCTGGGCGAAGGTAATACGACGATCAAAAGCTGGAACAGTTGTGGAGTAAATCCGAAGTTCTCCAGGCATGCCCGTGATGATTTCCTCACGCCAATCCCCCATGATATCGGCGACCTGGACGACACTACCCAGGATGCGATCTGCCGCTTCTCCTTCACCGGGATCGGGATTGAGGATGCGCGAGCCACGGACAATTTCCTTCTGGAGGTCGGCATCCCAATAGGCGGTTGTGACACCGAAACCGTAGGTCATGTCCTTTCCCTTGCGGAGGAGCTGCCCATCTGCGGAAAAGAGCCAACGTTTTTCAGTGAGCTTATGCCCATCTGCGTCAGAACCTGCCAATTCGACTCCGGGATAGAGGGGATCCAGGTCGGCGCAGGTGCCCGAACCATGGACGTGCACAGTCGGCTCGTCAAGAAGCCAGATGAACTTTCCATTGACAGGATCCAAGACGTGGAGCCCTCCGTTTTTGCTTTGCCTTGATTCCATGACGTAAGCCATTTCCATGCCCGGACGCTGCGGAATGATTTCGCCGTAGTAGATTCCATCGGGATGCCCGCGTCCCGTGGTCCAGAGTGGATCACCATTGTCGTCCAGGACGGCGGAACCCAGGATCACTTCGTCTCGCCCGTCATTGTCCAGGTCGGCAATGATCGTGGTATGCGCGCCTTGTCCCTGGAGGTTGCGGGGACGATCCTCGGAGGAATAGGACCAGAGTTTTTTGAGCTGTCCGTCCTGAAGCATCCAGGCGTCCGCCTTCATGAGGTTATAAGTTCCCCGAAGCGCGATGATGCAAGGCGTCTTGCCGTCCAGCCTGGCGACAGCCAGCTGGTTCCTGGAGTAGAAATTATAGCCCGACTCTCCGGTGAATCCATCTCGGCTAGGCCATGGGGCGCGTGCGATTTCCTTACCAGTCATGCCATCAAGTACCATAAGCCATTCGTCACCGGTTTCGACGGCTCCCTTTTCGTTCCGGTTGTCGCCCTCGGCGGCCTTGAGGATCACTTCCGCCTTCCCGTCTCCGGTAATGTCGTAGGCGATGTATGGCGAGTACCAGATGCCCTGTTCGATCGACCATCCCCGATCAAAGGTCCACAGGCGGGTGCCATCAGCCAGGAACGCATCCAATTTCAGGGTGTTGGGAGACGGTTTCCAATAGACATGCCAGGGGTCGACGACCGAATTTGGATGCATGACCACATAGTCGAATTCGCCATCGCCGTTCAAGTCTGCGATGGCTACCTTGCCAGGACGAGCGGCAGGATCCGAAAGCCTGAAGGTGAGATACGCAGTGTTAAAGCCCTCCGTATGGAACGCAAAGGACCTGGCCTTGGACGGAGTACCGACGCTGGGGCTGACTTCATAAGCAGCATTTTCGGAACCAGCCAAGTCTATAAAGTCTGTGGTCTGGGCAATCGGTTCCTGGTTTGCCTTGACCGTCTTGCCGTCGGCGATCCTGTAAACATCGAACGTAACATCCTGTGGGTCTTCCAGAAGCAATCTCCAGCTGATATACCAGCCACCATCTTTCAAAGGTTGCGCAATGGCGGAACGCCCATGTCGCTCTACAACGGGTTCCGACGCCCAACCAACGACCTTCGGAGACGGAGGAAGCACGGGAATCAGATGCGGGCGAACAACAACATCGTCAATCAAAACATCAGTCGTGCCTCCGCCGACGAATCTGAGCATGACCCTGTTCGTCGGTTCCTCGACCTTGAAGAATCCCTTGACCTGTTGCCAATCCTTTACATTTTCTTTTGGGGGCCTTGTGCCGCCGATCGACCAGCTGATCCGTTCCTTGCCATTGAAGGGCACGGCATCCATCCGTGTACCGCCCCATTCCGTCACCTTGATCCAGAAGGAGATTTCGTATTCGCCTCCCAGCGGGACATCGAACATTGGCGAGGCATTGATCGCCCAATCCTTCTCGCCATCGCAGAAAAGACGCATGGCGTTCTTGCCACTATGCCCGCCCTCGACCACCGTGGCACTGCCCTTGCCTTCGCGCTGCCACCAACCTCCCCAGTCCACCGCCCGACCTTCAGAACTGACTTCCTCAAAGCCACTATTGGCAATCACCAATGGAGCCTTGGCAGGATTGACGACTTCTTGGGCAACGCCCATCAGCACTCCGATAAACAGAAATATGCAAATTCGTTTCATGGACAGTTCCCCTTTTGTAGGATGGTTCCAAACCAGTAGCTGGTATTTCAATACTTGATTTCAGCATAAATGCTACAGGCATACGGCAACAAAGATAACTTGAAAAGTATCCTGTCGTACATTTTTGTCAAATTCCAAAAGGGGTTATTCCATGTCTTTTGGTTGGGATAGGAGTGGGTTGGAACCCACTTGCCCTATTCCAGTATTCCGGCTGGATTGGAGAGATTGACACCGATATGGTCTATCCAAAAGACTTCGAAGTTGACTATGTCTGCGTCTATCAACGTGAAAGCAACATCGGCTGACCCCATCAGCACCCGAACAAGATCGCGACTAACAGCTGCGATGCATGGCTCATCTGGGATTGAGCACAATCATGTCGCGTCCTTTTATGGATTTCAGCATCGCTATTGCTGAAACAGCAGAAAATGACGGCGGGGACTATGGAGCCATCATCGCGATGCGGAAGCCGTAAAAGTTGCTTCCGCTATTTATCGGCCCAAAATAGGAGCGTTGAGCTGAGCGGCAGTAGCGCGCATCCTTCGTCCACGCGCCACCTCGGCAGACGCGGTAAGTTCCACGTTCAGCGCCCTCGGGATCCGTTACCGGTTCCTCGGGATAACCATCCACAAACCAGTCCAGGCACCATTCAATGACGTTGCCGTGCATGTCATACAGCCCCCATTGATTCGGCTTGTAGCTGCCGACTTTGGCAGTGCCCGATGTCGTGTCGCTTGTTGGAGCTGAATAACCTTGATTTCCGCCATTCCACGCATATCGCCCGACCTCACCCATACGTGGGCAAGTATACTTATCAGTCAAATTCTTATCTGAGTTCAAGGCAGTTGTGGTGCCTGCCCGGCAAGCATACTCCCATTGTGCTTCAGTCGGCAGATTGAAGACCAAGCCTGTTCTGGCATTCAGGTCTCCTAGGAAGGAGTCGGGCTGCGGAATACGATAGAACGGCGACGGCCATCCCCAGCCCTTGCCAGTTCCCATAATGAGCAGGTAGCTGACTCCTTCAACTGGACGTGAATCGCGGCAAGCAAGGTTATTGAAATAGCTTGGCCAGTTGCCTTTTACCAGCGCCCATTGCTTCTGGGTCACCTCGAATACCCCTAAATAGAAGTCCTTGGTCAGGGTCACCTGATGCTGAATTTCTTTTTCCTCTCGTCCCAACTCGTCTCCCGGTGACCCCATCATGAATGTGCCTGCGGGAATTCTTCGCAGCACCAGTTTGGTGGTTTTATATTCATCCGTCCAGCCATGCAATGGCGGGATGGAACAGTAGCTGACCGGATAGCTGGTTGCTTCTGATCCTTCAGACAAGTCAACAATGAGATAAGTATCCTCCCGGGGCGCAACATAACCGCCAGGCCAATATAGCCAATAACCGTGCCCGGAAAGCAGGTTCTCGGTTTGATAAAATGAACGTCCATTCCATCCCCAGGCTATGGCTCCATATTCGCCTAAAGAGATGTCCACAATAGGACCAACGAAATTCCAACCTTTTTTCAGGGTGGCAAAAAAATCGAAGTATTCAGGAACTGTGCCTGTAAGCGTGATTGTTTCAGAGGAACGACAATATATCCAGCAGGCTTGGGGCATTGCCAAAGAATCACTGATAACGTAGGAGTCGCCGTCAGGAGACAAGGTCATCGCTTTTTTGCCCTGAAGCAACTCCTTGGAATTGTGGTCAAGGTTCAAAGTAATGCTTACCAGGTTCCAACCGGCGGTGAGATGATATGTGAAGGAATTCCCTGAACGGGTGTGCTGCGGAACCTGTGTTGTATCGTCGCCTCGAGCAAGACTCAGAAACATCAGCATCAGAAAGGCAACGCGACACAGAAAGAATGTAAAGTTTACATAGGTTCGGTGGAAATGCGGTTGGCGCACAGAAATCATGTATTTTTCCTCTTGTCAAAACTTCCCACTATTGAGAAAACACTTGTCTTGGTCTCGTGCTGTTGTACTTTTCAGCCGCGCGTCCTGCCCATAAAGGCATTCAGCTTCGTTATAATATCCTTCTTCTATGCCATATGTTATTCTCCAGAATGTGCATTACTATACTTTCAGACTGCTATAATTGCATCTACAGACAAAAAAATCTCTGAAATATCAAACCAAACGGGCTTTAGGATGTATGTTATAATCCAGTCATTGGCAGGAGCTGAAATATGGGCTCGGTCGCAACCAAGCTTGGGAGGCGGTATGCTTTTTTCAATTCCAGGATAAGGTAAGTTGAAGTATGACAAAACAGGGAATCGCTGTAGTTGCTGTTGGCGGCAACTCATTAATCAAAAACAAAGCCAACCAAACCATTAAGGATCAATACAATTGTGCAATAGAAACGATGACTCACATCGTGGACATGATTGAAAACGGCTGGGACGTGGTTATCACCCATGGCAACGGTCCCCAGGTCGGCTTTAGTTTGCGTCGCTCTGAACTGGCAAAGGAAGTTCTGCATGAAGTGCCACTAGACTACTGTGGTGCAAACACCCAGGGCAAGATCGGGTATATGTTCCAAATGGCTTTGCACAACGAATTCAAACGTCGTGGAATCAACAAAGACGCTGTAACGGTCGTTACACAGGCGATTGTTGACAAGCACGATCCTGCATTTGAGCATCCTTCCAAGCCGATCGGCAGTTTCATGAGTGAGCATGAGGCAAAATCTCGCCGGACTAAAGACGGTTGGGCTGTTGTGGAAGACGCCGGTCGCGGATGGCGAAGGGTTGTGCCCTCGCCACGCCCGATTTCAATTGTCGAAGCTGAGGCAATCCATGGCTTGATCGATGCTGGTTTTACGGTTGTCGGCGTCGGCGGTGGCGGGATTCCTGTAATTGAGCTTGAGGATGGCACGCTGGCTGGCATCGAAGCCGTGATTGATAAGGACTTCGGCTCCGCATTGCTGGCAAAATTGATTGAAGCGGATTTGTTTGTGATCAGCACTGCGGTCGAAAAGGTGGCTCTTGATTTCAACACACCGAATCAAAAGTGGTTGGATCAAATGACCGTCTCAGAAGCCAAGCAGTACATTACAGAGGGTCATTTTGCGTCTGGAAGCATGCTTCCAAAGATTCAGGCATGTATTCAATTCATCGAAAATGGCGGCAAGAAAGCCTTGATTACCGATCCTGAACATATCAGCGACGCCCTGGCAGGCAAGACAGGAACCTGGATTCTTCCTTAAGTCAAGCAAAGCGGGCATGGGCTTCGCTGTCTTTTCGTGGATTCTATCCTCTTTTTTGATGCGGATTTCCGCCAAAATCCCAAAATTCTTCCACCTTGACATCGGCTGGCAGAACATTCTTTTGCAACGCCGCTCCTGCCAAAATGCCTGCGCCTTCGCCAATCGGAATCGCATTCCCCAGCACCCGGTATGATGCGTGGGCATAAAAATCGCCCCCGATGCAACGACCTCCAAGCAGCATGTTGTCTAAATCAGCCGCAATCAGCGAGCGAAGCGGAACGTCATAGGGACGCACCTTGATGCCACCATTGCAATAGCCGCTTTGGCCGGTGGTGGTGGAGGGATGAATATCCACCGCAAAAGTCACCCGGCAAACAGCGTCCGGCTGCGCTCTGCCTTCAATCAAATCCTCCGCCGTCAAATTATAGATTGCATGGATTCGACGCCCCTCACGCAACCCGAGAGCCGCAGCAGTCGTAAGCAGACTAAGGTTTGCCATTTCCGGCGCAATTTTCTTAAGTGCAGTGATATGGCTGAAAATTTCTTTTCTTGCCCGTACCAATGCTGTTGAGATTCCATCTGCATCATCTGGAAAGATTCCATGTTCATGGTTTGACATCAGCAGGTATTCATAATTGGTAAGTCTGAAGAGTGTTGGTTTCTGGTAGCTGGGTACGCAGCCTGCTTTTTCCAGTTGCGCGAGCAGGTGCCGCTTTCCCTTTTCTCCTTCGCGCCGCAAGTAGTCGGCGATATCTTCGGCATTGACACCTCCACAAAGAGCGCAAAGGCTAGCCGCCTGGGGTTGACCAGTCTGGGGGTCGCCACACTCAAAGCGACAGCCGGCCAAGGCCGAAGCTGTTCCATTTCCAGTGCAATCAATGAATATTCTTCCCTTGAAGGCTTCCCTTCCGGCGGGCGACTCTGCAATCACCGCCGTCACCTTCCGCCCTTGCTTTAACACATTGCAGACCAAGGTATTATAGCGGATTCTCACCCCTGCATTTACCAGGCTGCTTTCCATATAATGCTTGACTGCTTCCGGCATGTACGCATTATAGTCTCCGGCAGCGTCGGTCTCATGGAGAAAGCGCACCATTTTTTGCAGAAAACCGCCTTTGTTGTTTGCATCAATGATGTTTGGCATCATGCCGGATGTCATGATGCCGCCCGGCATGGCGGAAGATTCCAGCAAAATCACTGAAACCCCGCAGCTAGCCGCGCCCAAGGCAGCGGCAACTCCGGCGGGACCAGCGCCGCAAACGATCACATCCGCTTGGCCGCTAATCGGCAGATTCCGTCCCGGTTCGTAAACGCCCTCATCCTGTTGCATTTTGACTTACTCCTCAATTCCTTGCAGTTTGTCCCTAAGGAGCCGTTAAAAAATAAAGTTTACACTTCCGGTTTCTTTTGGCTGCCTTCCCCCCGTCCTGTCAGTCGCGTATGCGCATACGCTCCTTTCAGGACGGGGGAAAAACAGCTCAAAACAATTCCAGAACTGTTGCCTTAATTTTTGAACAACTCCTAACGTGAATTGGTCGCTAAAATCAACTCCCGACTACTATTGTCGCAGACCATGATGTTTGTCTTGACCATGTTATACCATTTTTCAGGGACATTACAAGTGGCTGCCTGATTTTATTTTCGTCCATGTGCGGAAAGAGGCGATTCACAACCCGCCAAAAAAGAGGCATGTCACATGGCTTTGAATGATGAATGATGAATGCTAAATGATGAATGATGACCTGTCCGACCTGCCCATAACCCCGCCACAAAAAGCATGTCACATGCCATGCGAGTACGAAACCGATGAATTTTGGTTTCTTCCAAACATTGGATTTTTGTCTGTTTTATCGCGAGCGATGCATTTGAAAGTACTGAATTAAGAATTAACTTTAGCCTTGTGCGCTTTTGTTTGAATACTCAGAAATAAGGCTTCTGGCATCAAGTAAAGGTTAATTGATCAATAGCGTCGGGACCATAACAAAAGGGCAAGCACATGATTCCTAAGCAACTAGCGCATTTCCGTCGAGTCCATGGAAACCTCACTTCCCTCCTGTGCCGCCTTGCCTTTCTGATTATCACGGTTCTAAACCTGGTCCGGGGCGAGGACACGTCGCGGCTTCCGTACCGCACCCGTTCAGGGTATGCGACCACGTATCAGCTCGATGCCGGCTGGAACCTGGTCGGCATCAACCTGAATCTTGACGAGGCGTCCAGGAACCTGCTGCTGGATAAAGGAGCCATGACGCTGGATGAAAGCAGCAAGACCTATGCGATCGACGGAGACCTCGCCCCGTCCCAGGCCTGCTGGATCTTCTGCAAGACTGCGGAGACAATCACCCTCTCCGGCAGCATCCCCCCGAAAAACTTCGATTTTGCCGCCAGCCTGAAGCCGGGATGGAAATTCGTCAGCCCATTGGTGGACAGCCAGGTGGTCGGCGAAGGCACCGTCGCCTGGGGATGGAATGGGCGGCGCCTTTATCCGACAGACACCCTGCTTGCCGGGCACGGCTATTTCGTGCATTGGGCAGGCAACCTGCTTAAGTCGATACCGGAAGATACCTATCTCGTCATCGACCTGTCCGAGGGCGCCAGTGCCGCCAGCTATCCGGTCAGCTACCGTTCCGCCCCGCCCGCCGGCGGCTGGACCGAGGAGTACAAGACCACCAAGCTGGTGCTGCGCAAGATCCCCGCCGGCACCTTTACGATGGGATCGCCGAAGGATGAGCTTGGACGCTCTGAAAAAGAAATCCAGCATCAAGTGACCCTGACCAAGGAATTCTACGTCGGCGTCTTCGAGGTGACCCAGAGGCAATGGAGCCTGGTGATGGGCGATGACCAATGGCCGAGCTATTTCAAAAACCCCTCCTGCCGCGATTCCCGCCCGGTGGAACAAGTCAGCTACGAGGACATTCGGGGAAGCAATGCCGGCTCGGGCTGGCCGGCCGACAATGACGTCGACGCTAACTCCTTCCTGGGGAAACTGCGGGAAAAGACCGGACTGGACTTCGACCTGCCCACCGGGGCGCAGTGGGAATACGCCTGCCGGGCGGGGACGACGACCGCCTTGAACTCAGGGAAGGATTTGACCGATCTCCTGGAATGTCCGAATATGGCCGAGGTCGGGAGATATTGCTTCAATGGCGGATGGGATGATTCTGCGTACATTGACACATCCGGCGGCACTGCCACTGTCGGCAGCTATAAGCCGAACCGGTGGGGACTTTATGACATGCACGGCAACGTATTGGAATGGTGTTTGGACTGGTGGGATGGAAATCCTTACTCAGCGGAGGCGGTGACCGACCCCAAAGGCGATCTTGGCGGCTCTTATCGCACCTTGCGGGGAAGCAGCTACGTCGCCCCTGCACAGGACTGCCGTTCGGCAAGGCGTGCCCTGGGGTCGCCATCGGGCCGATTGCGCGTTGATGGCTTCCGGCTTACCATGGTGCCAGCCGAGGACACGTATCTCGTCATTGACTTGTCGGCAGGCGCCGCTGCTGACGCCTACCCGGTCAGCCACCTTGCCTCCCTACCGCCCGAAGGCTGGACGGAAGAATACAAGACCACGAAGCTGGTGCTGCGAAAGATCCCCGCAGGTACTTTCATAATGGGTTCCCCGGAGGGGGAGCTTGGACGCTTGGCCCACCAGGAAACCCAGCATGAAGTGACCTTGACCAAGGAATTCTACGTCGGCGTATTCGAGGTGACCCAGAGGCAGTGGAGCCTGGTGATGGGCGAGGACAAATGGCCGAGCCATTTCTCCAACGTTGACTACCGCGACCTCCGCCCGGTGGAAAAAGTCAGCTACAATGACATCCGGGGAAGCGATGCAGGTTCGGGCTGGCCGACCCATCATGCCGTCGATGCCGGCTCCTTCCTGGGGCGCCTTCGGGACAAGACCGGCTTGAATCTCGATCTTCCCACCGAGGCGCAATGGGAATATGCCTGTCGGGCCGGTACCACGACCGCCTTGCACTCGGGGGAGAATTTGACCAATGGAGTTGAATGTTGGAATGTGGGCAGGCTCGGGAGATACAAGGGCAACAGCCTAGGGGGATGGCCAAAGCCGGAGGATAGTGATACAACCGTTGGCACTGCAGCGGTCGGCAGCCATAGGCCAAACGGATGGGGACTGTACGACATGTACGGCAACGTATCGGAAATATGCCTGGACTGGTGGGATAATAAGGACTACCCAGCGCAGGCGTTGGTAGACCCCAGGGGCGACGTCCCCGGGGACGGTGTCCTGCGCAAGCGCATCCAACGGGGCGGCAGCTTTAACCACGACGCGCACTACTGCCGCTCGGCAAAACGCTACTGGGTAGGTCCAGAGGAGAGGCACGCAACCCGGGGCTTCCGCCTGGTGCAGCAAGGGTCTGATCCCGAGGATACCTATCTCGTTGTTGACTTGTCCGCCGGCTCGGAAGCAACCAGCTATCCGATCAGCTATCTTGCAGGTCCGCCGGCAGGTCGCTGGACGGACGAATACAAGACCACGAAGCTGGTGCTGCGAAAGATCCCCGCAGGTACTTTCATAATGGGTTCCCCGGAGGATGAAGTTGGACACTATGATCACGAAACCCAGCACCAAGTGACCCTGGCCAATGATTACTACGTCGGCGTGTTCGAGGTGACCCAGAAGCAATGGAGCCTGGTGATGGGCGAGAACAAATGGCCGAGCCATTTCTCCAACGTTGACTACCGCGACTCCCGCCCGGTGGAGAAGGTCAGCTATAACGACATTCGGGGAAGCAATGCTGGTTCAGGCTGGCCGGACAGCAATGCCGTCGATGCCAATTCCTTCCTGGGACGCCTGCGGGCCAAGACCGGCCTGGATTTCGACCTGCCCACCGAAGCGCAATGGGAATACGCCTGCCGGGCCGGAACGACGACCGCCTTGAACTCAGGAAAGAATTTGACCAATATGTATACATGTCCGAATTTGGCCGACATCGGGCGATACAGGTACAATGGCGGAATGGATGGAGAAGCGGATGCCGAACCATCCGGCGGCACTGCCACAGTCGGCAGCCATCCGCCGAACTGCTGGGGTCTGTATGATATGCATGGCAACGTATGGGAATGGTGCCTGGACTGGTGGAATGCGAGTGATTACCCGGTTGGGGAGGTGACCAACCCCAAACCCGATGCCGGCGGGCACAAGCGCATCATGCGGGGCGGCAGCCGTGTCGATTACGCATATGCCTGTCGTTCGGCAAACCGCAGCTTTTACGCGCCGTCGAGGCAGGGCTCTCATATAGGCTTCCGGCTTGTGGGACCGGTTCCATAGGGCAGAATCAGGGAGTACAAGGAAGTAGGACATGTCCCCCGACCTGTCCTTCGTGGCACCAATTGGGAAGGAGGAAGACATACCAGCCTGGTATGCGGCGCTCTTTTAAAGCTGATTCCAATGCCAACGTCCCATAATCTTCAACGCCGGATCCAGGAGGCATGCCACATGCATTGAGCACGAAATCGATAAATTTTGATTTCCTTCAACTAAGGGCATTGTGGCTGCTACATCGTGACTTTCATGTCTAATTTCTGTCTCATCGCTAACGATGCATTTGAAAGTTCTTAATATAGAATTAGCTTTTGCCTGATTCCACTTTTATAAAATACTCAGAAATATGGCTCCGGGCATCAGAAAAGGCTAATTGGACAATAGCGTCAAGACCATAACAAAAGGGCAAAACATGATTCCTGAACACCAGGCGCATTTCCGAAACCTCACTTCCTTCCTGTACCGTCTTGCCTTTCTGATCGTCTTGACTCTGGGCCTGGTTCGGGCCGAGGGCACATCACGGCTTCCGTACCGTACCCATTCAGGGTATGCGACGACGTATCAGCTCGAAGCCGGTTGGAACCTGATCGGCATCAACCTGAATCTTGACGAGGCATCCAAGAATCTGCTGCAAGATAAATGGGCCATGGCGCTGGATCAAAGCAGCAAGGCCTATGCAATCAACGGAGACCTTGCTGCATCCCAAGCTTGCTGGATCTTCTGCCAGACTGCGGAAACAATCACCCTCTCCGGCAGCCTCCCTCCGGAAGACTTCAATTTTGCCGCCAGCCTGAAGCCGGGCTGGAATTTCGTCGGACCTATGGTGGACAGTGTAGTGAGCGGCGACGGCACCATCGCCTGGGGATGGGATGGCCGTTGCCTTTATCCAACAGACACCCTGCTTGCAGGGCATGGCTATTTTCTGTACTGGTCAGAAGACGGTCAGTTCGAGTCGCCAAAGGATACCTATCTCGTCATCGACTTGTCGGAGGGACCGGAGGCGATAGACTACCCTGTCAGTTACCTTTCCGCCCCGCCGGCTGGTGGCTGGACAGAAGAATACAAGACCACCAACCTGGTGCTGCGCAAAATTCCCGCCGGCACCTTTACTATGGGGTCGCCGGATGGCGAAATTGGACGAGACAATAACGAAACCCAGCATCAAGTGACCTTGACTAAGGACTTCTACGTCGGCGTGTTCGAGGTGACGCAGAAGCAATGGAGCCTGGTGATGGGCAATTGGCCGAGCCATTTTTCCAACGCTGACTATCGTGACTCCCGCCCGGTGGAACATGTCAGCTACAACGATATTCGGGGAAGTGTCGCCGGTTCGAACTGGCCAGCCAATAATGCTGTCGATGCCGGATCCTTCCTGGGACGGCTACGGAACAAGACCGGCTTGAACCTCGATCTTCTCACCGAAGCGCAATGGGAATACGCCTGCCGAGCCGGCACCACGACCGCCTTGAACTCAGGAAAAAATTTGACCGATGAAGAGCGGTGTGGGAATATCGATGAGGTCGGTCGATATTTTTACAATGGCGGAGACGATGGTTCTGCGGACATTGATACATCCGGCGGTACAGCCACGGTCGGTAGTTATCGGCCGAACCGGTGGGGGCTGTATGACATGCATGGGAATGTTTATGAATGGTGTCTGGACTTGTCTGGCGATTATCATCAGGAAGCGCAGACCGATCCCCCCGGCTCTGCCGACGAGTCTAACCGCATACTACGTGGCGGCGGGTATGCAAACGACGCGCAACTCTGCCGCTCTGCGAAACGCAGTTGGGATTTGCCATCGGAACGTTACTATAATGTGGGCTTCCGTCTTTCTGTGCGGCAAGAACACTGAAAGCGCGAGACATACCAGCCAAGACAACGCATAGGCTAGGATGCAAGGCACATCCGGGCTTGAACACAACAACGCCCTTCAGGAAAAATTCTGAAGGGCGTGGGGGTTCGGGAAGGCGTGGAGGTGGATAAGATCAGTATCCCTCTTTCATGTCGCCTTCATGCTGGATATCCAAGGTACTCCAGAACCTTGGGTTCTTTCTGGACACGTCGATTGTATAGAGCCGATCGAAATGCGTGTCCCTGACCTTGAGCGCATCCTTGAGGAGCGTGCTTGCGATCCAGCGTTCGATTTTCATGATCATCATCTTGCGCCTGAGCCGTCCCTGGCGATCTCGGTTGAGGATATTGGGGAGGGTATTGGTCGTGATGATTTCGTCAATTGCCGCATCATTAAGATTTTCCTTGACTTCAGCAGAGGAATTGAAGTGTGTAACGACGAACACGACACGCTTTGCACGTGCTTCCTTAAGTCTTCTGCAACAAGCCGCGATCGTTGTTCCAGTACGAACCATATCGTCGAAGACGATGACTTCGCGCCCTTCGATTTCATCCATCTTGGTAGGGCTGTCTTCATGGCAAATCATGCTGACGCTACGTTCGGACATTCGTTCCTTGTCCATCCAAAGCATGGAAGGCATCACAGGCAAATCCTTGGCGTAGGCAAGAAGATACTGGTGGACTTCTTCGACAAATGGGATCGAGCCGTTGTCGGGCGCGCAAACCACAAATCCGCGATTGCTTTCGGGACTCATTACCGCTTCTTCTTCGGCGAGGAATTTGGCGTAGAGCGAAGCAGGCGAGAGATTGAAGTAGTTGTCCTCACCGAATTTTTCAGAAAACATTTTTGAGACAGCGTTGGAGTGGTTGTGGACCGTCATCACCGAATCAACCCCGGAGACCTGAAGAAGCTCGCAGTAAAGCTTTGCAGAGAAAGGCTGTCCGTCAAACTTCTTCAAGTCCCTGAGCTTTCGTGGTTTCAACTTGGGATCTTGATTAGGACCGCGATCCTGCGCACTATAGAAAAGATCGGGTTCGACGAGAATGACTCGCTGTGCTCCATTGTCCTTGGCAGCCCTGGTGATCAGGAAATTCCGCATGGCACGGGCGTTCCTGGTCAACTCGCCACTGCATGAGGAGACGAGAACGACGGTCTTGCCCTCCAAGCTGCGACCGATATGATCCATGTCGTCGGGAGCGATGATGAATCGGGGACAAAATTCGCTATTTGCAAAGTCCTTGTATGACAGGAGATCGCCGATATCGGTTTCCTGGCACATTTTTTCCGCGATATCGCTGGCCAATGGGTCGTCTGAAAATGCGCCGACCACGATAATGTCGTCACTCAACATGTACTTTACCTCGTTGATTCCAAACCTTTTAAGGAGTCGTTCAAAAATTAAGGCAACAGTTCCGGAATTGTTTTGAGCTGTTTTTCCCCTGTCCTGGAAAGAGCGTATGCGCATACGCGACCGGCAGGACAGGAGAAAGGCGGCCAAAAGAAACCGGAAATGTAAACTTAATTTTTTAACGGCTCCTTAGTTCTCTAAAGCCGTCTACTTAATATAATCTGATATCATCAGAAAGGCAAGGCATTGTAGTCTCCGACGATCAACCGATAGGGGTCTTCATCCTCTTCGACTGTAGGGAACCGTTGCAATGGATTGAGGAAGAAATTATCGGTATGGTCATCATTGACTGCCGAGACTTCTCCTATCATCACGGGGCCATAGCCTTTGAGCGCCCAGAATTCATGGTACAATCCCGGGGTCAAGGTAATGCTTTCCCCATTTCCGATTGAAAACATTTCGCCTGATTGGACGGCAGTCTTGACTCCATCCCTGGAGACATACACGGTTGAATCGTCGAGCTTGCCATCCGGGGTGCTGTTATAGAGCCTAAATGCGAGGCGTCCGCCGCCGCGATTGATGATATCCTCGGTCTTGTGGGCGTGATAGTGCATCAACGTCACTTGGTTTTCCAAGGAAATCATGATTTTCTCAGCATATGGCTTTGGGTATTTTGGGCTATTGAGGACTGCATTTCGGATGGTGAACAGGAAGAGTCCGGCTTTTTTGTAGTCTCCGCTGCCAAAATCGGTCACATCCCATCCCAGGTTGCATGCAAGGATTTCATCGACCTCGTCACGTGATTTCGTCTTCCAATCCTGCGGTGTCCAGTGGGCGAAGGGTGGAAGGTAGAAGCATTGCTTTGCAAACAAAGCCTCCGCCTCTTGAATGTATCGGTTGATTTCCGAACGTTTCATCGTTTTACTCCTGGGAAGGTTATCCTTTCTTCTCGACCTTGATGGTGAAGTCCGCCAATTGATTCTTTGCCGCAGTAAGCGTAACTTGGAGGATTCCGTCCGTATTGTCCAATTTCAGCGCCATATCGACTCCTGGCACCGCGACTCGCTGGAGGGTATGTGCATCTCCGATGTAGAACGTAAGCGTTGTCGGATGGTTGGCGACCAATTCCACGGATCCGGTCAAGTTTTGCTTCTTGGCATCCCATTCCAGCGCCTTCAGATCGATGGCACCCTGGGTAATATGCCTGCTTGAGGAGAGGAATTGCGGTCGTCCCAAGTCTTCGTGTATGGCGATGAGCCTGACTCCATGCGCCGGGACGGTCATGCTGAAGTTGGTTTCGAAGATATCCTGGAATTCCTTGGTCCAGTATTCGTAGATCAAGTAGGATTTGTCGTCGTCGAGTCCGAGTTCTTCGAATGAGAATCCGATTTCGGCATCATTGTCCGACCAATTGAAGAGTGCGACCACATCCCAGTTGGCAAAGTCCCTTTTGACCTTGAGATCCCAGATTGGCGCCATATCGAAGACCGGATAGAGGTTCATCGGATGGACGTCGCAGACAGGGAGGGATTGCTTGAGTAGCATCATCCGCTCTTCGGATAGCGTGGCCAATTTGTCGCCTGCGAACATCATTTGTCCTGGTAGCGCCACGACTGTCGCCGTTACCCGCGCTTCTTCAAGCGGGTGGTAGTCGCCGACCAGAAGTGTATCAGGATCCATATAGAAGACGATATTATGTACGAAAAGCTGATTGAGGGTCGCCCTCGCCTGGCTCAGGATGTTATTCCAATTGGAATCCGTATTGGGCGCCACGATATCGCCGCCGATTCGCGATGCGTCCCCTACTCCCGCCTCGGGGCCCGTGTAGTGTCCTTGGCAGGCTAGGAAGACCCGGTCCGGCCCGATGCCTTCGCGGAAGGCGGAGGCACAACGCTCGAAGGGATTCGGGCAGGTTGGATCCTTGAAGCGGGCGCGTACCTCGGGACGCTCGAAGAAGTGCGCGCAATATCCATGGCTGCGCCCTGACATGCCGTCAATCTTGAAGAATTCATACCCCCACTCTTGGGAAGCGTGCCGATGGTATTGCTTGAGGTATTCGATCACCTCGTCGTTTGACGGGTCGATCGTATATTTTCCGTTCCAGGTTTTCAAAGGCGTTCCATTTTCGTCATGCAGGAACCAATCCTTGTGCTCCTGGTAGAATTCGTCACTCCCCGTACCGAAAGGCGCTGTCCAGATGCCGGGCCTGAATCCGATTTCCCTGATATCCTTTGCGAGCTTTCCCATGCCTTCGGGGAATTGTCCTTTATGTGCGGTGAGGTTGAGGTTGTCGAACTTGGATACCGGCAACGAGTCGGAATTCCCCTGCCATGATTCGATCGACCAGAATTCCATTCCGAAGGGTTTGAGTTCCCTAGCTCCGATTCGTGCTTCATCGAGGTTTTCCTTAGCTCCTGCCTGATCGAAATAGACGTTCCAGGACATCCAGCCGGTTGGTGGCGAGGGGCAGCGTTTCTTGTTGATCGGCTCGTAGTACGGGATGTATCGATCCTTGTAGTAGTCGTCATGCAATTCCAGGACGATTGCCGCCTGCGCCGCCTTTTGGATGACCAATTGGAACTTGAGGTTGAAGGTATCGGTATCAACGGTTGTGATTTCCAGTTGATTCGCTCCTGAGAACACGAGGCATCGGTCATGCTCGCGATCAAACAAGGCATCGTTGCACTTGCTATCGGTCATGCCCGTACCCATTTGGATGACATTGACGACTTCCGGCGGCTGGCAGCGGCAGGCAAATGCACCTGGGAAGGAAACGCTTCCTTCGAAGGACAGGATTCCATGGTAGAATTGCGCCGTCCTATGAATCGCCCTGATTTCCAACCTGCCTCCATTTCCAGCAAAGGTCAGGTAGCCTTGGACATTGCCGTCTGGAGCCACCAACGCCAATCTGCTGGACACCGCATCCATCGGCGGCGCCAAGCACCACTGCTGATCTTTGATCAATACCGAGGAGGACAGCTTGAGCGCCACCTTGTTCCCATTCGTCAACACAAGCTCCGATGATTCCGACGCGAACGTAATGGACCAATTCCCTGCATTTCGTGAAAATGACATCTAAACTCAACTCCTATTTTAGACTATGGATATTTCGCAGAATTTGTTGCTTCCAACAAGGATTTTCATAATCTACTCAACCAAATCCTTCCTGCAAGGAGCGAAAGATTTTTCGCCCCTATTTGGTTTCGCCTCGTCTTCCGAAGAAGGTTGTCCCCACCTTTTCGAGGATCGCCTTGTCAACCTCAACTCCATCTTGTCCATCGAAGAATTGGTTGTCCTCTGTGGTAACCGATTGCCTAAGGGATTCCTTCATTTCGAATCCGGCTCCACCGATGACCACATTTCCGATCAGTTCATTGCCCAGGGGCTGTTGTGGCTTGTTGTCCATGATGGTGGCGAGCTTCGGGTATCGTTCGCTCCAGGGCGGTTGCTTGTAGTTGACTGCCTTCAGCTTGGCTTCCAAATCCCAGGTGTTGTCTGGTCCGGCATTCATCGCAATCATTCGGGTTCCGCGATCGTCCAAACGAACTGCAGGAACGCAGTCGATGAACAAATTGCCTTCGACTCGATTGTCACGCCCGCCGCCAATGTCAACGGCTTGATTCACCCGGACAAACGTGTTGTGCGATATCGTATCGCCGCTGTCGCAATCGTCAAGATAGATTCCCCGTGCCTGATCATTGAATCCCTTGATGTCCTCGAAGCGGTTGAATCGGACGATGTTGCCCTGGCTTCCCCAGTTGCGTGCGGTATGGAATGCGCCGGTGTCAGAGGTCAGCACACAGGCGTTGCGGACAAGATTCCGTTCGATGATGTGTTCGTTTCCCGTATAGACCAGGGCGGCGTGCGGATGATCGACAATTTCATTGTGGCGAACGATGTTGCCCACGCCGTGGAGGCTGATTCCCGGCGCGTATGCGAAGCGTCGTCGCCCCGAAAGCGAGATCAGGCAGTCTTCCACGATGTTTTCGCCGGGGGTCAGGGTTTTGGGATCGCCGCCTGTTACATGGCAGCAAGTTCCGCCTGTGGATGTGACGACACAATTGGCGATTCGGTTATCGGTTCCGTTGACCCTGATTCCAATCGCTCCTGTGTTGGCAACTCTGCAATCCAGTATCTGGTTGTGGTTCCCGTTCACCAGGATACCGTCACCCAGAGTGCAATCGATCGTGAGATTTTTAATGGTGATGTACGATGCGTTTTCAATCGTTATGACCGGCTGTTCCAGAGTGGTGAAGACGACAGATTCGGCGTTGGGTGGCGGCCAAAGGTAGAGGGTATTGCTGGTGTGATCCGCAAACCATTCTCCGGGCATGTCCAGTTCTTCCAGGCAATTGACCACGCGATATCGGCGAGGAGTCTGGTCGCGTTTGGAAGGCATCCCCACCCCGTAGCTGCTCCCCTTCGTCATCACAGTCAATGTATTTTTGAGCTGATCGATCGACTTGAGCTTCATAGTTTCGTCAAACCAGTCGTAGTGCATGAAGCCATGGATCCAAATTCCGGTTTCGGTTTTCCATCTCAGCGCCGGAACGAACATTGGATCGTACTCAAATGATGCTTCGTCGGAATTCTTCCCGGAAATTTCCTTGAAGGTCGCCCACCCTTGGTTTGGCCATCCTGCCAACGGCAATGGACTTCCGTTGCAGAAGAGTTCGCCATGTTGCGGCAATCCCTCTGCCGTATCGGGCCATTGCTTGATCGTGCAGTTTTCGTATGAAGCGAGGTCGAGTTTTCTGATGTGCGTCCTAGCCAATTGACCGAGTCTCGCCAGGGTTGCCTCATCACTGACGTGGGTGAAGGCTGCCAGTGGCAAGTCAATGCCCCCGACCAAGGTAGCACCTGTTTCAGCAACCCATTCGATCGGTGCCTCTTCCGTGCCGCTTTCCAGCGCTCCCAGGACAAACCCTTCGCGAATAGGGTATCGGCCTGCCCTGATGACAATCTTCACACCTCCGGGAGGCAGAGTCCCCGTCAGCACCATGCTGCGAATCTTGCGACGCGCCTGAGACAAGCTGGCAAAGGGAAGCTCGGGTCCGCCGGGATTCAGATCAAGGCCCGACGGGGAAACGTAGTACGTCAAGCGCTCGCGCTCCAAGGTTGACGAACAATACCCAGTCACGCACGCCAACAAGCAAATCAATCGTAGGGTTTTTGATAACATAATTCAATTTGTCCTGATAAGTTCACATATTCCTAATATGCCTTGCGACCCAAGCCAAAATCATTCAATGGCATAGACGGCTCTAATCGGCTTGCCTATCCCGGGAATGCGAACGAGCTTGTCCAAAAGCTGGTCTTTGCTTCCAAACCCCGCCTTCTGGAAGATCTCCGCCGCCTTTTGCGGGGATTTCGCCACGACCCTGAGCTTCAGATTGTCGTGATTGATCTTGTTCCAGAAATCTTCCGGAAGTTCATTGTCTCCAGCTGTTTGTCCTGCCGGCAATCCCCTGGTGACCCAATAAAACCGGAATGTCATGATATCGTATGCGTCTGTGACGACGAACCAGCTTTCCATGTCATGGTCATTTTGACGCGCGATGGCTCTCAGTTCATCTTGCCCGCGATAATACTGTTGGAGCAAGTTATCCGGAACCTGATTCTTTTTAAGTTGCAGCCTGGTATAATTGTCTGCAAGCCGTTCCCAAAGCAACCCATTGAGCAGGATGACCACGGCAAGCGTCGTGAATGGAATGATGTCCTGATGCTTGTTTTCCTTAATCGCCAGCAGGATTAGAACCGATACCAGCGGAAGCAAAACCAGGAACACACGCGGGAACGGAGCGTGGCCGGAACGGGACAGAAGAAGCATAAGACCAACAGTACACAAAACAGCCAAGCCCGTCCATGCCAAGGGAGCCATGCGACGCGCACCGCAATCCCCAGCCTTCGGATGCTTGAAAAATGCCAATGGAAGCACAATCGCATGGGCAATCAACGCCAAAACAAGATTGCCGATGACCAGCCAGCACGAATTCCAACCGTCAGGCTCCGCAAGAACACGCTTCAATTGATCGAAAATCGTCAGGTAGTAACCAGCCCCCAAGGCAAATCCCGCCAGGCACGGAAGCGAACTCAAGAGGCTTTGGCGCCAACTCAATTGGCGCGAGCGGGCGTCCGCGACAATCAACGTCGCCAGGGGCAAGGCGAGCATCGCATTGGTGGGAATCACTAAGGGCAACAGAAGAGAACTGAAAAACAGCATCGCTTGCGCCCGTTTCGCCTTGCCGTCACGACTCAATTCAAGGGCGCCGGATACGGCGAGGGTCGCCAGGAAAAACGTCAACGAATAACCACGGATTTGATAGGCGTAAGCCGTGAAGACCGGGCTGATCGCAAAGATGATCCCGCCAATGACCGCCAGCTTGTCGCCAAGAAAATGCCTCCAATGCCTGACAATCAGGACAATCGTTCCTATGCCCAGGCAAATCGAGGGAAGCCTGAGCAGGGATTCGTCCGGCAAGCCCACGATTCGCGTCCAGCACCAGTAGATTGCCGTTGAGAGGATGTGGTTGTTGGCTATCGGGTAGTCCCTGAAAACATTGAGCAACGAGGGATCGTTGGGATTGAGCACGAATCTTGTGAGTGTCAACACCTCGTCATACCACAATTCAGCCGAAAACCACGAAAATGAACGAATGATGTAGATGGCGATGATGATGACCAGCCAGCTGGAATTCTTCTTGGTAAGATGGGTTTCGTCTTGCATGGTCAAGCAATTGGATTATTGGAGTTCCAGGAGTGTCATTGATTCAAAGTGCGCTGTTTTTGGGAACATATCAAAGATTGCGCTTCTCGTCGGCTTGTAGAGGTTGTGATCGCAGAGGATTTTCAGGTCTCTGGCTAGTGTCGCCACATTGCACGAGACGTAGAGGATGAACTTTGGCGGTCTGTCAATCAGCGCTTGTAGGACTGAGGGTTGGCATCCAGACCGTGGCGGGTCGAGGACCAAGAGGGTTTCGGACAGGTTGGCTTCCGCCAATGGTCCGTCGTCGGCAGGCAGGAATTCATCTGCGGTTCCCTTCCATAGGGTCACGGGCATGGCGGCTTCCTGGAACGTAAAGTCTGCCGCCTCAACGGCGGGGATATCGCTTTCGACAAGAGCGCGTTTGGCAAAACGTTGACCGATTTGCATTGTAAACGTGCCCGCACCGCCATAAACGTCAATCAGTTCACTCGCAGGCAAGTCAGCCGTCCAGGCTTTTGCAGTCTCCAAAAGACGCTCGGCAACAGGGGGATTGACTTGCCAAAAACCGCCTACAGGAACGCGGTATTCCACATCCAGCAGCCGCTCCCGCAGCCATGTCATATTTGCTGGCGCCTGCCCAAAGTAGTATGAGGTCTCGCCATCGGTAGTGACCCTAAGCGTCAGCGTGTACGGTTTCTTCCGCTTGGCATTTTGCTTGCCCCAATCGCTTCGGATCGCCCTTGGCAGCAAGGCGTTGAGGGATTCCTGGGCAAGCGGGCAGCTCCTGACCATGAAGAACGTGGTATTGTCCCGCATGTAATATCCGTAGGGGACGAAGTAGCCCGTCGCCTCCAGCTTCCGTTCGCCTGGTTCGAGGCGGATCTTGTTGCGATATCCGTACTCCAGGGGCGATGGGAAGATCAATTCCGGCTCCGGGAACGACTCGAATTTCCCGATTCTCCTGATCAAGTCGTTGAATTGCTTGGTTTTGGCATCGATTTCTGCCTCGTAATTCAGATGTTGATAGGCGCAACCTCCGCAGTTCCCGTAGTACCTGCACTTGGGGGTGGTACGATCGGCGGAAGGCTCTATGATCTCGTTGATGACACCGCGACAAAAGAGTTTTTTCCGTTCGGTGACCATGATTTCGACCAGGTCACCCATGGCTGTATAGGGTACGAAGACCACGTTTCCGTCCGCGAGACGCCCTACTCCATCGCCGCCATATGCTATATCTGTAATGTAAACTTGCTCGTATTGGCTCATTGTCATGTCTGTGACCTATGGAATTGACCTGCTTTCAGTCACGTTTGAAAAAACGCATTGGAACATTAAGTAATATACCGCAAAAGAGTTATATTACATCTTTTATCGTGTTAACTGAAAACGGAGGAGCCGTGTTTCATTGATGTCCAGCGATTACTTACATTTCAGCGATTGGGGAATAACCGGTAGCGGTTTGTGCTGCCCGATTTTGATCGCGGGTCCTTGTTCGGCGGAGAGCGAGGATCAATTGCATCAGGTGGCGATGCGTCTTCGCGAAACTGGTATCACGTTCTTGCGTGCAGGAGCCTGGAAGCCACGCACCCGTCCTGGCGCCTTTGAAGGCGCAGGCGAGGAAGCCCTGAAATGGCTTGAACGTATCCGCGAGGAGTTTGGATTCCGCTGCATGGTCGAAGTCGCCAATGCCAAGCACGTCGGTTTGGCTCTGGCACACAAGATGGACGCCGTCTGGATTGGATCGCGCACGACCGTAACCCCGTTTGCAGTGCAGGAAATCGCCGATGCGCTCAGCGGCGTCGATATCCCAGTCTTCGTGAAAAACCCCATTCATCTTGATCTGGAACTTTGGATTGGCGCCATCGAGCGATTGCGTGCCGCGGGAATCCGTCGAATCGGAGCCGTGCTCAGAGGATGCGGAGGAGTCGCCCCGGGAAAATACCGCAACGCGCCATGCTGGCAATTGGCCATCGACCTGAAGCAACGCCTCCCTAGCATCCCATGCCTCTGCGATCCGTCACACATCGCAGGAAATACGGAGTACATACTCGAATTGTCGCAACAGGCGATCAACCTGGATTTCCAAGGACTGATGCTTGAAGTCCATCCAAACCCGAACCAGGCGCTCTCGGACGCAAAGCAACAACTGACACCGGAACAATGCAATGCTATCATCAAATCCCTCAAACCACGTTCAACAGAAGGAGGTGACCACAACTACCAACTCAAACTCGATCAATTGAGATTGGAGATCGACCAGCTTGATGTCACGCTGATCACAACGCTCGCCAGGCGGATGAAGGTCTCAAGGGAAATCGGAAACCTCAAGCGCGACAACCATATCACCGTCCTGCAAGCATCCCGATGGGAACGCGTACTTGCACAGGTGATTGCCAAGGGAAAAAAAGTCGGGCTTGACGAGGAATTCGTCGCCGAAATCTACAATCGAATCCATCTCGAATCGATTCGCCAGCAGCAATAGGAGAGCTTTACTGGATGACCAATATCTACCTCATTTCAGGCAATGACCAGGCGCAAATCGCTGCCCATGCCGAAAAGATCATCCTCCAAGTAGCAGGACCGAAGCCGGATGACTTCGCATTCGATTGCTTCCAGGAAGGCGACGCCGGACCTGACGCCGCACTGATCCAGAATTTGCTGATGTCACTGAAATCGCCGCCTTTCCTTGGTGGGCAGAAAACAGTCTGGCTCAAGCACTTCTCAGGATTCGCTTCCGAAGGAGACAAGACTGCCCCGCTCTCAAAGGCCCTCAAGGAATTGGCGACCTTCCTGGCGCAGGGACTCCCAAAGGACATAGTCCTTGTCATGGATGGACCTGGAATTGACAGAAGACGCGCACTCGCAAAAGCTTGCACTGACAAGGGAGAGCTGATTACATACCAAAAACCCGACAAGCTCAACCGAAACTGGCAAGCAGACATGGCAGCCTGCATACAATTGACGGCAAAGGACAAAAAACTCAATCTCAGCCGGGAAATCGTCGATTACCTGATCGAAGTCCTGGGCACGGACACGGCTCGCATCGATTCCGAACTGGAGAAAATCATCTGCTACATGGGAGGTCCCCAGGGGCAGATCACCTTGGACGAGGTACGTCAGATCTGCGTCGGCCAAGGCGAGGAATTCGGTTGGACGATGGGAAATTTCCTGGGTCTTCGGAACCTTCAGGAATGTCTTCGTGTCATTGATGCGATATCTGAGCAGAGCAAGGACGAGGATCGCACTGCCCGTTCCCTGATCTTGAATGCGGCTGCCTTTTTCAGGCAGGCTCTTCAGATTCGTTTGTTCATGGTTATCAACAAAATATCTTCTCCAATTTCACTGAAGCGATTGCTGGAGGAATCCGGCGACACCCAGAAGCAAGCCTGGGTCGAAGACGGCTCCGATTTCGTGACGATGCACCCGTACAGGGTTCAAATGATCGCAGAACAGGCCGCCAGATACACGCCGCAGGAAATCATCGCCGCAATCCGCACACTCCGAGATGCACTGTGGCAATGCATCTCGTCTTCAACATCACCGCGAGTCTCACTAGAAAACGCATTGATTAAAATCATCGGACTGCAAAGGAAATAACACAATGAAAAAAAAGGAAACAAACACAATGAAGAACGATTTCGAAAAGAATCTTGAAATGCTGTCGCTTTTGACGGAGGCATTCCTTGATCCGACCACCCTCGAAGAAGGTTTGAACCACATCACGAAGATGACCTGCTCGTTGATGGGTACCGAGCAAGCGGTATTCCTGGATCGTGACGAGGAGCGCCAGGAACTGATCGTCCGCTCAGTCGTCGGCATTGACAGTCCGAACGTGAAGCCCAACCACCGCCTGCTGGTGCCTGAGAAGCTTCATCGGATCTTGTGGAAATGCCATCACATGCACCAGGTCGGCAAGGTCGAGGTGGGTATCGAAGGGATCATGTTCCCGATCATCATCAATCCGATCGTGGTGAAGAAGTCACGCGTAGGCCTGCTGATTGCCGGCGGTCCCAAGAACAAGGAAACCACGACCCCGTACGATGCCATACGCAGAAAGCTCTTCTCGCTGATCGCCCCAATCGCATCGCTCGTCTATGAGAACTCCCGGATGTACGACATTGTCGACCAGAAGATCAACATGAGCCAGAGCTACATCTGGGGATCGCAGGAATTGTTCAACACGAATTTGTCCGAGGCCGGTGACAAGCGCGCCGCCTCCGAGCAGCTGATCCTCAACTTGCTCAGGGATCCCAACAAAGTCGTCGCAAAAGTCGCCGATACGTTCTTCAGGGAATTGGCAAAGTTCGGATTCACGGCAGCCAACATCACGATTGCAGCCGCGCATATCCTGGATTGCCTGACGAAATCCGAGATCGATCCAGCAACGGGACGTGTCGTCCTGCATGACGACTACGACGATGTTCCACCACCGCTGCAACAGTTGCTTGAGCTCGGGAAGGAGAAAAAATAATGGCGCTCTGGTCAGGAAGATTCTCGGAAGGAACAGACAGCCTCGTCCAGCAATTCACACAATCAATCTCGTACGATAAAAGATTGTACCCTTTTGATATCCAAGGCAGCAAGGCACATGCGCAAATGCTCGCCAAGCAAGGAATCATCTCGCAAAACGACGCCGATGAAATCATAAAGGGACTCGATCAAATCCTACAGGATATCAATGACGGTAACTTCGAATTTGACGAGGCACTCGAAGATATTCATATGAATATCGAGGCGAGGCTGACGGAACGCATCGGAGCACCAGGCGCCAAGCTCCATACCGGACGCTCAAGAAACGATCAGGTCGCTACAGACGAAAGACTCTACCTTAGATTCGAAGCCGACCAAACCGTCGAACTGATTCGAGACATGCAACGGAGCCTGGTAAGCCTCGCTGACAAGTACAGGGCGCTGATCATGCCTGGCTTTACCCATCTCCAGCACGCGCAACCTGTTCTTTTCGCGCACCACCTGCTCGCCTACGTCGAAATGCTCGAACGCGACATCGAACGTTTCCAGGATGCCAGGAAACGGCTCAATCGCTCGCCGCTCGGAGCAGGCGCAATCGCAGGATCGACACTCCCGCTGGACCGTAACTACACCGCCAAGCTCCTGGGGTTTGACGATATCCTCCACAACTCGATGGATGCTGTGGGCGACAGGGACTACATCGTCGAATTCCTCGCCGACTTGGCGATCGTCGCCATGCATTTGTCACGTCTTTCCGAGGACATCATCCTGTGGTTCTCGCAGGAATTCGGCTTCATCGGGCTGGGAGACGCCTTTACGACGGGTTCCAGCCTGATGCCGCAAAAGAAGAACCCCGACGTTGCGGAATTGACTCGTGGCAAAACAGGACGCGTCTATGGGCACCTGATCGCGATGCTTACAACCCTCAAGGGACTTCCGTTGACCTACAACCGAGACCTCCAGGAAGACAAGGAAGGATTGTTTGACGCCATTGACACGGTGAAGCTCAGCCTCGCCACAATGTCCGCCATGCTCGGAACGCTGACCGCCAACGAAAAGGCAATGGCCAAAGCGGCAGCCGACCCCGCCCTGGAAGCGACGGATCTGGCAGAGTGGCTGGTGAAACAAGGCGTGCCCTTCCGCGACGCCCACCACCAAGTCGGGGCATTCGTGGGATTCTGCGCCAGAAACGGGATTGCCTTGAATGCCGCCAGCCTCGAAGACATGCGGAAATCCATTCCCGCCGCCACGGAGGAATGCCTCAAGCTGTTCAATGCGTCAAGTTCAGTCAACGCCCGGTCGCTGGAAGGCGGCACCGCCACGGTCAGGGTCGGCGAGCAAATCGACCGTTGGAAGAAAGCGCTTGGATTGTAGGTTGCACTGGGGGTATTCGGGATGGGATCATCAGGACTAGAGGTAGCGCAAGTTATCTTTTCATTGTCACTGGATCGCGTGTTCGACTATTCGGTTCCCCCCGTCTTGCGCGGACAAGTCAGGGAGGGCAGCCGGGTAAAAGTGGAATTCAAGCATGGGGAAAGGAGTGGCTACGTTGTCGCGATGAAGGCGACCTCCCCCTACAAGCTGAAGCCTATCCTCTGTCTCGAAAGCGAACGGGAACAGATTCCGAAAGGATTGATCTGGCTTGCCGAATGGATGTCGGACTACTACTGCTGCCCCAAGGAACACGCCATCCAAACACTTCTCCCAGCCGTCGTCAGAAGCGGCGAAATGAAGCACAAGCAGGTGCTTTTCGTCTCTCTGGCCCTCAAGGCGATGGCAGGAGGAGAAGACTTCGATGCCCTGTCTGACAAGCGAAAGGAAGTCATTTCATACTTGAGGCGCGAAGGCGATACCATGTTGACCGAACTGGTCTCCACGGGCATCGTCAGCGCATCGACCGTCTCCAAAATGTGCCAGGAAGGCTGGTTGAAAAAGGAACTCAGGGTAGTCGAACGAGATCCATTCCTCAATGACCTCGTCCAACGGGACCAGCCCAAGGACTTGACTCCCGAGCAAAAAACCGCCTTGGACGCGATCAACGCATCTCTATTGGCGGTGGATAGCCAGGTGATTTTGCTTCATGGCATCACGGCTTCAGGCAAGACCGAGGTATATTTGCAAGCAATTGCTACATGCTTGGAACTAGGCAAGGAAGCGATCGTCCTCGTACCTGAAATCTCACTGACTCCCCAAACTTGCGAACGCTTCCGAAGCCGATTCGGTGACCTGGTCAGCGTGCTCCATAGCGGATTGAGCGACGGCGAACGATTCGACGAGTGGACTCGCATCAATGAAGGACGATCCAGAATCGCCATCGGAGCACGATCCGCCTTGTTCGCACCATTCAGGGAGCTGGGCTTGATCGTCGTTGACGAAGAGCACGAAACCAGCTACAAGCAGGAAGAATCGCCCAGGTACAACGCCAGGGACCTGGCAGTCGTCAGGGGAAAACACGAAAAGGCGACCATACTGTTGGGTTCCGCAACACCATCGCTCGAATCGTACTACAACTGCAAGCAAGGACGATACAAACTGCTCGAATTGACTGAACGAGTCGATGTCAAGCCACTTCCCAATGTACAGCTGATCGACATGGGGCTGGAAGCCGCACTCGCCGGAAAAGCGCAAATCTTCTCCAGGCAGCTCAAAGATCTGATCTTCGATCGATTGCAAAAGCACGAGCAGGTGATCTTGTTCTTGAATCGCCGTGGATTTGCCACACAAATGATGTGCTCCAAGTGCGGGTACGTGGCAAGTTGCGAAAATTGCAGCGTGTCCTACGTCTATCACAAGCACGCCGGAACCTTGAACTGCCACCTGTGCGGAGCCGAAAAACTCGCCCCGATGAAATGCCCCCAGTGCGATGATCCGGAAATCCGCTATTCCGGCTTCGGAACCGAGAAGATCGAATCGATCACGCAAGCCCTGTTCCCCAAGGCGAAGATCGCCCGAATGGATTCCGACACGATGCGGGCCAAGGATAGCTACAAGAAAGTCCTGGAAAGCTTCCGCGCAGGCAGGGTGAATATCTTGATCGGGACACAGATGATTGCCAAGGGATTGGATTTTCCCAATGTGACGCTGGTAGGAGTGATCCAGGCGGACATCGGACTCCACATCCCGGATTTCCGTAGCGGCGAACGCACGTTCCAGCTGATCACACAGGTAGCAGGACGCGCAGGACGAGGCGATACGCCAGGGGATGTCATCGTACAAACCTATACACCAGACCACTTCGCCCTGAAATTCGCCATCCACCACGACTTCAAAAGCTTCTATGACGAGGAAATGATCTCAAGGAAAATGCTGGATTTCCCGCCTGTTTCCCATATGGCGATCGTCCATTTCCGCAGCCGGGAAGAAGCGCTTGCCGCAGCTGCGGCCGAGGCTTTCGCCGATGAACTGAAACCACATCTGGAAGAGAAGACACAGGTCATCGGGCCAATGCCATCCCCGCTCTCAAAGGTCCAAACGTACTTCAGATACCAAATCCTCCTGAGAGGAGGCTCAATACGTAGGCTCTCCCGAATCCTGAGAACGATGATCGTCTCACGGAAACAACCCCAAAAAGTCAATATCTACGCCGATATCGATCCGAGAAGCCTGTTGTAAACATAAGGCAAGGTAAACACGATGACAATGAACGCAACTCCATCTTCCGAACGAACACATATCGGATTCTTCGGATGCAGAAACGCAGGAAAATCAGCACTGGTCAATGCCGTCACTGGACAGCAACTCGCAATCGTCTCGGAGCAAAAAGGAACGACAACCGACCCGGTCCTAAAAGCAATGGAACTGCTCCCGCTGGGACCAGTCGTCATAATCGACACCGCCGGACTGGACGATGTCGGAGAACTCGGCGCAAAACGACTCAGCAAAACAAGGCAAATCCTCAACAAAACAGATATCGCAGTGCTCGTCGTCGATGCAACTGTCGGATTGACACCACATGACAACGACATCCTGGAACAAATCGCCAAAAAGAACATCCCCACCATTGTCGCCATCAACAAAATTGATTTGAGCGAGGTAGCCGACAATCTGCCTTTCGGCGACAACGTGATTCGTGTTTCGGCAGAAACCGGTGAAGGGATCGAGCAACTGAAGGAAACCCTGGGACGTCTTGGTCGCCAGGAAACCCAGCAAATCGGATTGCTTGAAGGACTTGTGGAAGCCGGCGACTTGGTCGTCATGGTCACGCCAATTGACAAGGCAGCCCCAAAGGGAAGGCTGATACTCCCGCAGCAACAAACGATCCGCGACGCGCTGGAACGCGGAGTGCCAACCCTCGTCGTCAGAGATACCGAACTGGAATTCGCCTTGAAGCAATTGGTTGAGCCGCCAAAACTCGTGATTACGGACAGCCAGGTTTTCAAGGAGGTCGCCGCCCGCCTCCCGATCAACCAGCCCCTAACCTCCTTCTCAATCCTGATGGCAAGATACAAGGGAAGCCTAGATTACGCAGTCCGAGGAATCGCAGCGCTGCAAAGCCTCAAAAGCCATGCAAGGGTTCTGATTTCAGAAGGATGCACCCATCATCGGCAATGCAACGATATCGGCACCGTCAAGCTGCCTCATTGGATACGGCAATTCACAAAGAGCGACGACATTCAATTCAGTTTCACCAGCGGAGGGGAATTCCCCCTTGACTTGAGCGGCTACGACTTGATCGTCCACTGCGGCGGCTGCATGCTCAATGAACGGGAAATGACGTACCGTGTCGCCTGCGCGCAAGATCAAAACATCCCGATGACCAACTACGGACTCGTTATCGCACATGTTAACGGAATCCTCAAACGAAGCCTCCAACCATTCAACCAATACCACGAACTCATTCAGTCTTTGGGCTGATCTCGTAGATCATTTCAATTGGAAGTATTACCATGAAAATCAAGTTTCTTGGCACAGGTGCCGCCGATTGGCCAAATCCCGGAAAATCCGTTGGTGCGGGACGACGATTCTCCTCGCTCGTCCTTGACGATCGAATCCTGATCGATTGCGGACCGATGACGCTGGACGCCATTGATGAATTCAATGTCGATGTCCATGCATTGGACGCAATCCTGATCGGCCATCCCCATGGTGATCACTTCAATCTCGACGTGATTTGCCAAATCGCCAGGCGACGCGACGCTTCAGCAAAGCCAATCGTCCTATACATTGATGAAGAAGCCGCAAAAAACAGATGCACCGTGCCCGAGGACTTGGCCGACCGCCTACAGGTCAAAGGATTCCTTCCCCTGAATTGCCTTCAGGTTGGCGACTATGCTGTTCATGCCTACCCTGCTTCCCATCCGATAGGAATCCCCGGCGAACTCGCCTGCCATTTCATCATCAAGACGCCAACCAACGAAACCATGCTCTACGGCCTGGACGGATCCTGGTTCCCGCCAACAACCTGGCATGCCATACAAAAAGCCAAGCTCGACATCATCGTCTGGGAATTGACTTGCGGCAACCTGGACGATTGGAGACTCGGGGAACACTCCAATTTCGGAATGCTTAAAATCATGGCAAATGCCTTCAAAAACGACGGCGCCATCCAAAAGCATACCAAGATGTTCTGTTCGCATCTGGCCAGGACGCTCTGCCCAAGCCACGATATCTACGCACGAGAACTCGACACCTTCGGGTTTACGCTCGCCAAGGATGGTATGGAGTGGACCTCATAAGCCTACATAACCAACGTTGGCTCAAAAAAAAGCAACTTTGGAATACGTATTGCCCTGGCTCCTGGTGGGCGCGAGGCTCGATTGTTTCCCCGGAAATGAGGGCCCAATACGAATGTTATTTGCCCTACCAGGAGTTCCGTCGCAGCCTGATTGCAATCGCGGAATCGATCCTCCCTCATCGCGATTGGGTTCCTTCGGTTTTGAGACAGCAATTTGACATTTCTGCGCTCCCCGACCTCTGGGCGAGATTGCCGGATCCTTACGCAGGACGGGTCGCCTTCGAAAACCACGAATGGTTCCCGCTCTTCTGCGCATTGGCGGATCCGCCTCGATTCGGCACGGATACAGGAAGATATCCCCAGCAACTCGAATGGATCCAAGACTTTCTCGCCAAAAGCGATCCTGCTCCAACCATCCTGGACCTGGGCTGCGGGGTCGGATTGGGCACCCTCGAAATCGCCAAACTCAACCCGAATGGGCGCACCATCGGAGTAACTACGGAACCGCTGGAAGTATGGATGGCACAACATCGAAAACTCCCCCATGACCCCAAAAGGCAACGGGAATTCGAACAATTCGACAATCTCGACTCCAAAGTCGATTTCCTGCTCGGACGCGCCGAAAGCCTTGAGTCGATCAAGGACATCAAGGCCAACCTAATTGTCTGCAATGGTTTGGCTGGAGGACGATTCCTCAATAAGCCCAACGATCTGGAACAATTCGTCAATAACTGCCAGAATCTCCTCGTTAACAACGGTTGCCTGCTGATGGCCAACCACTTCCATGAAGGAGAATTGCCTGGCGTCCAAAAAATGATCGATATTCTCGTCCAACAGAAGTGGACAGTCAACGGGAACTGGCGACAACTCGTCGCAAGGAGATGCCTATCATGAAACACGCAATCCCAACACTCGGAATGATCCTGGCTTGCCTCTTCCTCGCAGCCTGCGTAGGAGTAACGCCACCGCAACGCCCCGTCGCATACATGGTTCCGACCGTCAAGTCTATCGATTCTCTCGATGCCCTGAAGCCCTGCAACATCTCCGCAAAGGAAGTCTCAGAACTCCTAGAAAAACTGCAAATTCTCAATCAACTCAAAGCCTCGGGAATGCTCGATATCGAACTCGATGTCGTCGCAAGGGGATTGACAAATCGTGGATTCGCTGAAATCGACGCACGACGCGCAAAAGGTTCTTTGACATGGATTGCCTTCTCGGCGATCGACTCACAAAAGCTTGAAATCGTCGCACGATTCAAGAACGTGCCTCCCAAGCATTTGACGAAGGATTTGCTTCCCGTCTCCAATCCATCTCTTGAAACCCTCAGAGCCTGCGCCTCCCCAAACGCCGCAGTTATTCGAGTCTTGGCCAAGCAAACCCAATTCGGCTCGCTGGAACTCGTCCAACAGCAAAATCCACGCGAAAAATTCTCCACCCTCCGCTGGGTCGTCAACCATCCAAGCCACTAGACTCCGAAGGGGCATAATATACAAGGGCTGACTGCGATCCCGCAACAAAAGGGCATGTCACATGGCTTTGAATGCTGAATTATGAATGCTGAATTGCCCTGTCCGACCCTGTCCGACCCTGTCCGACCCTGTCCGACCCTGTCCGACCCCGTCCGACCCCGTCCGACCCCGTCCGACCCCGTCCGACCCGTCCGACCCTGTCCGACCTGTCCGACCCTGTCCGACCCTGTCCGACATGGAAGTACGAGCACCCTGGGTGCCCATACCTGGCTTTGCCGATTGACGGGTGTCATGGCTTCAACTGCTTTTTTTTAGGATTATCCTAAAAAAAGCAGTTGAAGCTGGATTTTATTCATAACCTATTGATTATAAAGGCATTAGGAAGTTTGCTCCGTTCACCATGTTGGTGAAATGCATTGAAAAAAAAGGT
>JAGVUR010000214.1 GCA_019136135.1 Verrucomicrobiota bacterium | reverse complement strand
GGATCACTTCGTCAATGGCTCCGACGTCGATGCCCAGTTCCAATGAGGACGTTGCGATAATCGCCTTCAACTCGCCGTTTTTCATTCGTTTTTCGACAGCCAGCCTGATGTCTTTTGCCAATGAGCCATGGTGTGAGAATGCGAGCAAATCTGGTTGGTCTTCATTGATTCTCAGTGCAATTTTCTCGCATGTGTTTCTGGCGTTGACGAAGACAAGCGTCGAGTTGTTTTCTTGTAGCCTGGGTTTGATGAAGTCTGCGGTTTTGAACCAGGCGTCTTGTTCTGGGTGCGGCGTGCTATCATCGGAGTAGAGGAGATGGATTCCGATGTCGTAGGCTTTCGGCGTCGAGCATCTAACCGTTGCGATATGCCTTGGCTTGCGTGTGGTTGGATCGATTCCTGCGGCGTATTCCGCTGTGAGTTCCGGCGGGTTGACGGTAGCCGAAAGCGCGATTCGCTGGTAATCGCCCGCGTACAAGGTCAGCCATTGGAGCGACGCAGCCAATTGAACTCCGCGCTTGCTTCCGACAATGGCGTGGATTTCGTCCAAAATCACGGTTTTGACGGCGTTGAAAAGCTCCTTTGCCCTGGGGTTCATCAGCAGGAGAAACAGGCTTTCCGGGGTGGTGATGAGGATTTCGGGGTGTCGTTTCCAGATGCGTTGCCGCTCTGATGTCGATGTGTCGCCGCTTCTGACGTGAATGGTTGGTTTTGGCAGCTTGATGCCTTGCTGCTTGGCGATCGCCTGGATTTCGGCCAATGGGACCTGCAGGTTCTGGCTAATGTCGTTATTCAGCGCCTTGAGCGGTGAAATGTAGATTGCGGAGCATTGTCCGGGTTGCCACGCTCCCGAAAGAAGCTGGTTGATCGCCCACAAAAAGGCAGTCAATGTCTTGCCGCTGCCAGTGGGAGCGGTGACCAAGACGTTCTCTCCAGAAGCAATCTTGGGCCAGGCAAGAGATTGGGGCTCCGTGGGACTAACATGACGACTGCGGAACCATTCCGATATCGGGGGGATGAATAACGATAAGCCTCCAGTCATTGACTCCTCTCATATGGTTGATTTCATGAAAATAACCATAGAATAATCGCTCTTGCAAAAAATGCAACTAATAAAGTTATTTTTTATGTAGGAAAAATAGTCATAATAAATCATAATGAAAGTTATAGCAATCATCTGGATTATTTGATTTTCCCACAAGATCCAAACTGGGCATTCTGTTTATTCTGTAGAGACAAGAACGCCGCCGAAGCGTTTCATGCATCGGCGGCGTTGAGTGTCAATCAAATACCAATGGGTTGTGTTGCGCAGGTTACTGGATGTGGTTGAGGAGATCCATCACCAGTTGGTAGACTCCGAAGCCAACGCCCAGGAAAGCGATGATGGCTGCGACACCTTCGAATACGCCCAATTCACTCTCGCCTTGGTAGGCACCGTATTGGCCGGGCATTGGCAGATCCTGGCCGGGTCTGTCGTCATCACGTTTTGGTTTTGCCAAGATCGTCTTGCCCGCTTCCTTCTTCTGTTCCTGCGGGGCAGCTTGTTCTTCGCCCTCGGCTTTTTCTTCTTCTGTCTTGGTTGGTGTTGGAGGCGGAGCGGCGACAGTTGCGGCGGCACTATCCTTTTTCGAGACGAGTTTCAACTTTCCGCCTGGCTTGGGCGCTTCTTCGGCAGGCGGGGGCACTGCGACTGTACCTTCTGCGGTCGGCGTTGCAGGAGCGTCATCCTTTTTGATCGAGAGCTTCGGTCTTGCTTCAGGTTCTGCTGGAGCAGCCTGTTGCTGGCTGGGAAGCGTGAGTTTTACCGTTGCGGCCGCGCTTCCTGCTGCGGGTGGGGGAGTCTGCGCAGCTCCTTCGGGAGGCCTGATTTTCAAGGTTCCCGTTGATGGTGTCGCTGGCGACTCGGGTGCCGCCGGCGCGGCAGGTGCTTCTGGCACTGCGGGTCCTGCGGGGCGCCTGAGGTTGAGTTTGATGGTGGAAGACGAGGATGCAGGAGCCGCAGGAGCCGTTGGAGCGGCAGGAGTGCTTCCAAGGTTGATTGCCGGTGCGGCAGATGGAGCGGGCTGCTCAGTTGGGGTCGCCCTGACGACCTTGAGCCTGACAGTTTCGGTTTTCTTGATTCCGTCATCCTGTGCGGCGCCGGGCATGGCGATGGTCGTTGCGGTCGCGTCTTGGCCAGAGACGTCAACCCGCTTAAATCGACCCGTGTTTGTCTGGCGTTGCGACATCGGGTCGCTGATTTGCTGGGTTGGCGCTTGGATCTCTGGTCCTTCGCTCGCCGGAACATCTGGCTTTTGGACTTTATGGGTACTCGTTTCGACCTTGAAACGGTTGGTGTCCGTGCTCTTGAGTTTCAGTTTTAGTTTGTCGGATTGTTCTTCACTCATTGTGAGCCCCAGGATTGTTGGTGTGACATTGACTAGTTAAAGAGATACTTGGAGACAATTAATTAACCATAACCCTTAATAATAGATTTGGCAAGTGCGACATGTGTTTTTTTTCTAATTGCACACAAAATAATTCCAGAACTGTTGCCTAAATTTTCGAACGACTCTTTAGAGCGAGAGGAAGAGTTCGTTGAGGTACTTGAGGCGTTGCGGATATTCCTTCCATGCCCGATCGTCGGGGCCTCCATTTGTTCTTGGCACGTATCCCCAGAAGTTGTTTTCCGCGAGTCTTCTGGTCATGTGTTCCAATGTTTTCCAGTAGGTGTCCGATCTTTCCTCCCAGGAGAGGAGGTTGCTTGCGCAATAGGTTGAGCCTTCCGAATAGACAAGCGGGACGCCGGGGAGGATTTTGTCCCTGATGCTGACGGCGGATTGGACTTGCTCATCCGCTTCGCGCCTAAAGCTTGGCGCATCGAGTTCGAGCTGGTCCTCGAGGATTTTTTCCAATTGCGGGATCTTGTCGGGGTCGAGGTTTCTGTATAGCCAGACACGCCTTGTCCAACCGACTCCCGCGTCAAGCAATCCTTCCCTTGTCTTGAGGATTTCGCTGAAGGGTACGTAGTCGTCCCTGAGGAATGGCCTGACGTGCTTGAAGGATTCAGGGTCGTTCATGTCGATATTTTTCGAGAGCAGTCCTTGTTCGAAGACTCCATAGACTGGCCACATGTAGTAGGTATGGGCGTTCCAGACCTGTGCGTTTCTAGGCATGAGCGCCTGCTGCGTCTTCATCGTTTGCGTATCGTATCCGACGAGGATGTCAGGATGTCGCTGTCGCAGCCAGCCGATCGCTTTTTCATGGAGGATCCTGAAGTGGTTGAATTTGTCCTCGTCGTTTTGGAATCCTGTTGCTTTGCGTATGAAGCTTAGTCCATCGACCTCGTTTTGCAGTTCAAGGAAAGCGAGTTGTTTTTCCAGGTTTCTTGCCTTGAGTTCTTTCAGGATCAAGTCGTACTGCTCAGCGAAGAACTGGAAATACTGGTCGGGATGCAAATCCAGAATGCTTTTGGTGATTGCTTCGTCCATCATCCAGTACGTATGGAGGAAGAACCAGGATGACAGGATGACATAGACGTTGTGTTTTTTTGCGTTTTCGAAGAGGTCGACGAGTCTTTCGAGGCAGTTGCAGAGTCCATTGTCGACGGTTTCGTTTTGTCTTACGAATTGTTCGTGTCCGCCGAATGAAGTATGGACTCTTACGTTTCCCCGTGGCGTTCCGTTTTTGTCATGTGTGAATCCTGCCGCGCTTTCGATTCTGACGCAATTGTAGGATCGTTCGCGGAGTTCGGTCATGGTCTTGTCAAAATCCAGGTATGGATTGTTTTTCCTGACGCTGATCGGCGCCCAGATCCAAAAAGAGATTGCCAGTTTTTTGGGTAGGTGACTTGGGATGTTGACCATGTTGGATTCTCCTTGATAATCGATTGCCAAAAAAAGGCCGCCAAACGCACAATTGCATCTGGCGGCCGGATGTGTTCAGATCGAGGTTATCTGCACATTGCTTTTACACGAGAGCTTGTTATGAGCGTCTGGCACGGCTTCTCTTTTGGTTGAGTAGGACGACCTTGCCGTTGTTGTCCATGGACTCGTTGGCGGCGAGTGTCAATTCCAGGTTCTTGACGGCTTCCGAGTAGTTGGAGATGATGATCGACTGGTCGTTTTCGAGGATCGCGTCGATAAACGCATCGTCTTCGGCCTGTCCGAAATCGTTTCCGACCTTGAAGGTGAAGGTCCTATTGGGTTCGGTAATGGTCAACGACGTTCTTTCGACGTATTCGAGTCTGCCGTTCATCGTATAGACATCGATGCCGTTCTTGCCGCCACCGCCGCGGATGAAGCATCCGGAGTAGACGGTTCCGATGACGCCGGATTCGAACTTGAGGTTGACTGCCGATGCGTCTTCCGTGTCGTAGTTTTCAACGTCCGTGATGATTCCGCGGCGCCCGAAAGCGGAGACTTCGACGACTTCGCCGAAGAGGTTGCGGCACATGTCAAACGTATGGATCGTCTGTTCGACGGCCTGTCCGCCGGAGGTATCCCTGCGTCTCCACCACCACACACCAGGCATTCCGCCAACCCAGTAGGCGTTGAAGAATCCGACCTTGGACTGGGCAACCCAGTTCTTCATGTACGGGATGAAGTCGATGTAGCGATCCTGGAAACCGGCGGCGTGGATCAGCTTCTTCTTCAAAAGGATCGATTCGACCTTCTGGGCATAGGCGAGATCCAGAGCGACAGGCTTTTCGACGAAGAGGTGGCAGTTCTTCTCGAGGGCTGCCAATTCCATTTCGGCGACGTGGGCGCATGGTTCGACACAAACGTACACGGCATCCAGCTTTTCCTTGGAGAGCATTTCCTTGAAGCACTTGTAGGGCTTGGCGCCGAAACGCTTGGCGGCGGCGTTGGCGCGCTCGTCAATCAAGTCGCAAGTGGCGACGATTTGCGCTTCCGGAATCTTGTTGTTGTCGTAATGTGCAAAGTGGAAGTTGGCAATGCCACCGCAGCCGATGAAACCGATTTTCACTTTCTTGTCAGCCATTTGTTTTTCTCCGTGTTTGTTTTATGTCTTTACCGCGTCCTCGGTGAGGGCGTGGATTTTCGAGTTTATTTTTCAAGCCACTCGCGAGTTTCGATCAGCGAAATCTTGGAGGGCTTCAGCGGGATGTATTCGAGTCCGAGGTATCCGTCGTATCCCGCCTCGTCAATTTTCCTGCAGATGAACGGATAGTTTTGTTCGCCTTGCTTCATTTCGTGCCTGCCCGGGATTCCTGCGGCGTGGAAGTGTCCGATGATATCCAGGTTTGTGAGGATTTTTTCGGTGACGTTTCCTTCCATGATTCCTGCGTGGTAGATGTCGTAGAGTCCCTTGACATTGGGGGAGTTGACTGCCCAGAGCACCGCCGCCATGTCTTCCGAGTTGTCGATGTAGTAGTCATGGTGGTTGACGGCTGAATTAAGGAGTTCGAGCACGATGGTGATTCCCGCCTCTTCCGCGATTGGCGCGACCCTCTTGAGTCCCTCGATGACGTTCTTGGACATTTGGCAACGGGTCATCTTGGGGATGATATTTCCGGAGAGGGCGATGACGGTTTTGCAATTGAGGCGCTTGGCGGTCTCAATGTCCTTGGGGAAGTTTTCGACGACTTGGTCGTGGGTAGCCGGGTCCGTGAGTCCTGCGATGCAGCTGGTGAAGGACGTGATCGTGACGTTGTTTCTTTCCGCGGCCTTTGCGATTGCGTCGATGTCCTTGTTTCCCGGTCCCCAGAATTCACCTGCCTGGTAGCCGCAGTCGGCTACGGCTGCTATTCGATCGGCGAATGGAAGGTCTGTGAAGAACAATTCAAGGCAAGGTGTAAGTTTCATGGTAAGTTCCTCAAGTGGCGTTTTTTAAACTCATGTGCAAATCTTGTTTCCAAAACACGTTTGCAAAACAATACATTCTAATAATTTGAATGGGATTTTGAAAAGGGCAAGTGCGAAAGGATGTTTTTTATGATTTTGCAAGAAAACTTAGGAGTCGTTCAAAACAATTCCGGAACTGTTGCCTTAATTTTTGAACGACTCCTTAGAATCTATAAGGGTCAAGCCGTGGTTTTATTCTTGTTCAATGGCGTTTTTGGCGCGAGGCACGCAAATGTGAACGCCACGATGTTGAAGAGCGTGAAAAGCCCGAATATGGTCAGGTATGCCTTGGGCGGGTAGATCGTCGCGGTTTCCGTGATCACGGCCTGATCCGAAAAGGCGTCAAGGAGAAATCCGGCAAGCTTGCCGAAAATGGCGACGAAAAAGTACGAGCCGAAGTTGGAGAGTCCTATGGCGGTGCCGATCTGGCGACTTGGATTGATGTTTTGGATGTATGCGTTGGTCACAGGGGAGAATCCTGATGTGACGGCCAGGATGGCGAAGCAAAGCATGAAGTGGATCTGGTGAAGCTTGAGCAGAATTCCCGTCAGGATCAGCAGGTTCCCGCAAAAGGCCAGGGCGGTGGTGGTCATCAGGAAGGTCTTTTCGCGGTTGGGGAATCGCTGTCCGAGGAATCCCGTCACGAGGTTGGTGACTGCAGAGATGATGATGAGCGACGAGATGCAAAGCGCGGCATGCTTCGGCTTGGATTGCGCTACGTCCTCCAGGAATTTCTGCCCGAAGATGGCCGGGATGGTGAAGTAGAGCCCGTAGGTTGAGCACCAGGCGGCCATGACGAGCAGGTTGCCTTTCGTCTTGCAGACGTTTTTGTAGGGGACCAGGCTGAGTCGTCCCGGTCGGATTGGTTGCTTGGGGACCTTGCTTTTGCAGATGGCGTAGAGGATTGCGAGGATACCGATGATTATCGCTACCGCCAAGAGGGTTGTCCTCCAGGGAATGCCCGCATTTTGCACCAGCAACGGGAGGGAGGATGTACCCGTGGTGCCGCCCAAGTAGCCCAGGAATATGACGATTCCAAGAACGGATGTGTAGCTGGAAGGATAGAGTTTCCGAATGCTTTCGACCAGCGCCAGGTAGAAGCATCCCCCGCCAAGGGAGGTGATGATTCGGGCGGCGTAGAGAAGGGGTAGCGAATTGGCGCAGGGAAAGAGGAACGACCCGATGGTGAATGCTATTGCGCCGCCCATGACGATCCTGTGCTCGCCGAACTTGTCCAGCAGGATGCCGTTGAGGAGTTGCCCGAATGCATAGGCGTAGAGGAAGCATGAGCCGATGGCGGTAATCTGACTCGCGGAAGCCTTTAGCGAGGATTGGAGTTCGTTGAAGATGGGACCCGGGACGCAAACACGCTGGAAATTGGTGAAAAAGTACAGGAGGATGGCAAGCCACAGCAAGGTGGTCATCCAGGTCCGAGTGCGCATGTCGTCCGGCTGAGTAGTCATTCGAGGTCTTCTTCCTCCTCCAAATCGAAAAGTTCGGCAGGTGACGGCGGGGCTTCCAAGTTGAATTTCCTGACGATGATTTCGGCGATTCCCGTGACCGCCAGCAGACCCAGCAGCGGCGTGATGTACAGGGTGAAGCGTCCGTCGTTGTCATTGAAGGTCAGTGCGACGACCAGTGCGTGTGCGGCGACCAAAATCGAGGATATCTGGACATGGCGTTTCCGCCTGCCAATGATCATGCCGAGCAGAGCCAGGAGGGTCATCGGAAGATGATAGGCGATCAGGAATGCATTGTGCCTGAAGGAGTAGGACGGCCTGATTCTGAGGACCATGACGACAATGCGGCGCAAGGCCAGGTGGGCGGAGGGGATTGGATTTTTGATGGCGTACTTGAGTCCGTCTGCGATCGATGTTTTTTCCATGTTTGCCGGTGGCATTTCGAGCCTCCAGAGGTCTTCGTTCCAGACGACTTCGCCCTTATAGAGCTTGACGGTTGGAGATTGCGTGTTGATTCCGTTGTTGAAAGGCTTTGCCGCGGCGAGCAGCAGGAAGGCGGCTGCGACCAGGATTGTCCCCAGGAGTTTGGCCCACTTTGCCTTGACCTTGTCAACGATCCAGAAGATCAGGACTGCGGGGATGAGGATCCATCCTGTCGGCCTGATCAAGGCGATCGCTACGATGGCCAGCAATGCGAGCGGCATTTTCCATGTGTAGTTGCCCTTTGTCGCCGCCAGTGCGATGACGGTGGCGATGCAGACTGCGGATGTGTAGATCGATTCGGTCATCACTGCGGTGTGCCAGGCTGCGAATTCCGGGTTGATTGCGAACAATGCGCCTGTCGCGATTGCGGCGGGCAGGGGGATTGCCGGGTTTGCGCGATGCGCCATCAGCATCAATGCGAAGAGCGCCGCCACGGCTGCGAGGACCTGGATTGCGATCAGTGGCTGGAGGGTTCTGTTGATGTAGAGCGAGGCGGCGGTTAAGGCAATGTAGCCTCGGTACGAGCTCTGGACAGGATCAAGCTTTTTCCCCGAGATCAGTTTGCGTCCGCCTTCGATGTATCGCCAGGAATCCCCCGTGAATCGAATCCCGGCGGGGGTGTTGTCGCGGACTTCCTGCGGGCCCGCGAAGCCGCTCATAGGGAAAATCCCCGGCTCTTCCAGCATCAGTGCGGTAAGGGCGAAGATGGCGAGGCAACAAAGAAGGTAGGCGAGAATGGCGTGTGCTATGTTGGGTCTGTGCATGGTTTAGTGGTTGGATTGGATTTCGACTGTGGCTTCGGCAAAGAGGTTGAGTTGTTGTGATGGGGTCTTGAAGGTTGTGCGTCCGTAGTTCCGAAGCCTGTCGATTCCGATTGCGGAACCTGGTGCCTGGGCTGGATCGACTATGATTTCAATCGAGGCGGAGCCGTCCGGATCGAGTTGGAGCGATTTGAAATCGGCTTGCATCCAATGGAGGAATCTGTCCTGGACAAGAACGGGCTTGGCGGTGCGGTTATTGTGGGTGAAGGTCATGCTTGGGTACTGCCCTTGCTGATTGGGAACGGCGATGATCCTGGCGACGAAGGGAGCGCCCTGGACCAATTTGACCTTGTCCTGGGGGACGATCAGGCGCTTGTGGATGGCGATCGGCTGTGAATCCATCGGAAATGGGATGACGCCGCCGATAGTGAGCGGTCCATGGTCATAGACGAGGGTAGTCGAGTCGTCTCCGACTGCGATTCCGCTTGGGGTGATCGCCTTGGCGACATCGGCTTCATAGAGGTCTTGATAGAGCGTGAATGCCGAGAGTACGATGGCCGACGATGCGATTGTAGCGAGTCCGAGCAGGAGGATCCGTCTTCTTGTCTTGTCTGAAGGCCGCGCCTTGTAGTTCTTGATCGCGATGAACACTCGCTCGACGAAGGCGCCCGCCAAGATGCAGAACAATGGGATGATTGCGATTCGGAATCGCGCGAGGATGTAGAAGAGGATCGTGGCCGCGCAGAAGGCAAGGACCAGATAGGCGAGGATATGCTGCCTTGGCGAGGTTCGTTTCCATCCCGTCAGCAGGAATGCGAGTGCGGGAATGGCGATGAGCCAGAAGGGTAGAAGGAACGAGAGGATGGCACAGTCTCGTCCGTGGTGTTCGATGTTGACGTTGTTGGGAATCTCCTGTTTGTTCCAGAAGAGGAGCAGCTTCCGGAATTGCAGTTCGATGACTTGCGCGGGGTTTTGGGCGAACCACCTGAGGATGTTGGTGGGAACCGATATCCGTCCTTCCTCGGGGCGTTTGTCCGAGAGCTTGCACCAATGGTGGTACGTCCATGGGTATTCGAGTCCTCCCGGTGGCGCTTCTGGCGTGTTGCCCAGCGCGAGGACCTTGTCACCTGCTGTCGAGGCGCCGCACCATCGTCCGGTGTAGTGGTAGTTTTTGATTGAGAACGGGAGCTGGGGGACGAAATAAATGACAAGGATGGCGGCGGCGATTGCGCAGGCGCGCTTCGGGGCGCGTCGATTGCGATGGATTTGGAAGACGATGATTCCCGGCAGGAAGAAAAGCGCGTTTCCTCGTGTCAAGGCGGCCAGGGAAAGGATCGCGGCGGCAACCAGCCAAAGCTTCCAGGTGTTTCGCTTCCAGGCCAAAACCAAAAACAGGAAAAGCACGGCAATCCAAAAGCTCTGGAGTACCTCGTACAGCATAAACGGAGTGTAGAAGGCATGGAACTTCGCCAAGGCGAGCAAAAAGGCGGCGATGATTGCGGGGCGACGGCCAAACAACAGAGCGGTGCTCAAGGCGATTGCGGCGACCGCCAGGGCGGCGAAGGCGGTCTGGATGGTCATCAGTATGGGAATGGCGGCGGATTTGAATGCGAGGATAGGAGGAAGTAGCAGGGTGTAGTAGAGTGGCTGGTAGTCGAAATGGTCCGGCCATTTGCCGTCGAGGATATCCAATGCCAGGCGCCTGTAGGTCGCCATGTCGGTTTGCGGATTGGGCACCTGCACGTCGGGCGCATCGAAAAGTTGGACGCAGACCACTGCGCGTACTGCAATGGCTAGAATCACGGCGACGAGCATCAGAATGAGAAAACGCTTTGTCTTCATGTGAAGTTGACAGTTGATGAATTAAACGGCGAAGAAATTAGTGTATATCACAAAGGCTGGATTTCAAGCCCGATGCGAGATAGACTTAGCTAAGGAGCCTCAGGGGAATGTTCTTGTGGGAAATCATGTTTTAGGTGTCTTCGCGGTTGCTTGACAGGCTTGATGAAAAGTTGTATGTTTATGAAAATATCGCGAATAAGGAATCACAAACGGAGTTAGCAATGAAATCCGAGACAGGGAAAGTCGGAGCATTGGAATATGCATTTGGCGGCGCGAAGGGATTTGTTCGTGCCAATAACGAGGACAATTGCATTGGTTTGTGCTCCAATGGCGTGTTTGCGGTCGCAGACGGGATGGGTGGCGGTGAAGCCGGGGAAATAGCCAGCGATCTGATCATGGATACGTTGCGGAAGGGATTCGCCGCCTTGGAGCCAGGTTTCAGGGAGACGTTCGAGTCCAGGCGTAACTTGATGCAGGCTTGCCTGAAGGAAGCGAATGACGAGATATTCGAGTATTCCGTACGGAATGAGTTCAATGTGATGGGAAGTACGTTTGTGGGATTGGTGAGCGATCCCGAAAAGCCACGCAGGATGGCCGTATGCTACGTCGGCGATAGCCGCGCATATTATTTTCGCGACGGAGAGCTGGTTCAGGTCACGGAAGACCATACGGTGCACAACGACTTCATTCGCGCTGGACGCGAGGCCGAGTTGGGAGTGTTGTCCCAGAAGGCTCAGCAGGCGTTGAGCAGGGCGGTGGGAGTCGGTCGCGTTGTCGAGGAAGAATGGGTTGAATTGCCGTTGCATCGCGGCGACATTGTCCTGCTGTGCACGGATGGATTGACCAAGATGATTGACGATGAGACGATTGCGCGAATTTTGGGCAGCACGTCGTCATTGGCCGGCGCCTGTTCCGCGCTGCTGTCATTTGCATTGTCCTCAGGCGGGCGGGACAATGTGACGGTGCTTTTGGTTCGGGTGGAATGATTTTTATTCCTAAGATCAATGCAAAAGCTTGGCTAGTTGGTGAAATATCCTTGAAACCTTAATCAAATTGGCGGTTATGTTTGGCTATTTTCACCCGTGGGCATTATATTAGTAATTTATGTTTTTTGTTATAAATTTATTGTTGTAAAGAAGCTAGGGGTTGATACATGGCATCTTCAAGTCGGATAGGCAAGATAGATCGCGAGACGAGCGAGACCAAGATATCGGTCTTGTTGAATCTTGACGCAAGCGGACCGGTGTCGATTTCATCGGGGATTGGCTTTTTCGACCATATGCTGAATTCGTTCAGCCGCCATGGTGGCTTTGGCTTGTCGCTGAGTTGTCGTGGAGACTTGGAGATTGACGCTCACCACAGCATGGAGGACACGGGGCTCGCGCTTGGCCTGGCGTTACGTGACGCTTTGGGCGACAAGCGCGGGATAACTCGGTTCGGTCATTCCTACGTCCCGCTTGACGAGTCATTGAGCCGTGTTGTGATTGACTTGTCCGGTCGTCCTCACTTGACGTGGGAGGCTGAGTTTCCCGAGGCTGAGGCTGGCGGCGTCAGTTGTCGCCTGTACCGTGAGTTTTTCCAGGCATTGGTGAACACGTCATGCATCACATTGCACGTTGACTTGTTGCGTTGCGGCGAGTCCCACCATGGGATGGAGAGCATATTCAAGGCATTTGGCCGTGCCTTGCGTATGGCCGTTGAACGTAGTGGCAGCGAATCGATACCTTCGACGAAGGGTACGTTGTCCTGACGTTTTCGGCACTGATTTTTTGTATATGTCATAGCGATGAATTGAAGGAGCGATAGATGTCGGAGATAGATTTGAGCACGATGCGCCATAGTGCGGCGCACATTATGGCTGCTGCCATTAAGAAGTTGTATCCCGAGGCGAAGTTTGACATTGGTCCCAGCACGGACGAGGGCTTCTACTATGACTTCGACCTTCCGAAGCGTCTTGTTCCGGAGGATTTGAAGGAGATTGAGAAGGAGATGAAGAAGATGCTTGGCCGGAAGCTTCCGTTCAGGCGCGAGGAAGTGAGTCGTTCCGAGGCATTTTCCTTGTTCGAGTCCCGGGGGCAGACGTTCAAGCTGTCTCGCCTGGAGGACATTCCCGAGGGCGAGACCGTTAGTTTGTATTGGACTGGCGACGAGTATGTTGACCTTTGTCGCGGTCCCCACCTGGAGCACAGCGGTCAGATTGGGGCTGTGAAGCTGCTGTCCTTGGCGGGATCGTATTTCCGCGGCAACGAGAAGAATCCAATGCTGCAGCGGATTTACGGCACTGCGTTTGCAAGCAAGGAAGAGTTGCAGGAGTACTTGACACGGATCGAGGAAGCGAAGAAGCGCGACCACCGCAAGATCGGTACCGAGATGGAACTGTTCAGTACCCACGAGGAAATCGGACCGGGCTTGGTCTGCTGGCATCCGATGGGGGCCAGGATCCGGCACACGTTGGAGACGTTCTGGAAAGAAGAGCATTATGCCCACGGCTATGAATTGATGTACACGCCTCACGTTGGACGCGCAGCCTTGTGGCAGACATCCGGACACTTGGACTTCTATCGCGAAGGAATGTACTCGCATATGGAAATCGACGGCGATCCGTACTACGTGAAGCCGATGAACTGCCCGTTCCACATCATGGTCTACAAGAACCGCCCGCGTTCGTACCGCGAATTGCCGGCGCGCTGGGCTGAACTGGGTACCGTTTACCGCTACGAAAAGGCGGGCGTGCTGCATGGTTTGCTGCGTGTTCGCGGCTTTACGCAGGACGATGCCCACATTATTTGCACACCCGAGCAGATCGAGGACGAAATCCGCGAAGTTCTGCGCTTCAGCATGTACATGTGGAAGTGCTTCGGCTTCAAGGACGTCAAGGCGTATTTGGCGACCCGACCCGAAAAGGCGGTGGGTGACGATGCGATGTGGGAACAGGCGCTTCGTTCGCTTGAAAAAGCCGTCAAGGCGGAAGGCGTCGAGTGCGAGGTCGACGAAGGCGGCGGCGCGTTCTATGGTCCGAAGATCGACCTCAAGATCAAGGATGCATTGGGGCGCGAATGGCAGACCAGCACGATTCAGTTCGACTTCAACCTGCCTGAACGTTTCGACATGACGTACATCGGTACAGATGGGCAGAAGCACCGTCCGTACATGGTGCACCGTGCGCTGCTAGGTTCGCTGGAGCGTTTCTTCGGCATCTTGACGGAGCATTACGCCGGCCAGTTCCCGCTGTGGCTTGCCCCCGAGCAGGTTCGCGTCCTTCCGATCAGCGAGAAGTACGAGGGCTATGCGCGTGAACTGGAGTCTCGCCTGCGTTCACATTTGATCCGCTGCTCGGTTGACGTCGAGGCCGATCCGATCGGAGGCAAGATCCGTCGTGGTCGCAACCAGCGTATTCCGTACCTGCTGATTGTCGGCGAACGCGAAGAGGCGAACGGCGAGGTTTCGGTGCGCAGCCGAGCCAAGGGCGAAGAAGGAAGCGTGAAGTTCGAGGAATTGATTGCCCGCCTGGAACGCGAAATCGCCGAAAAGGCGTAAGGAGCCGATTTTGCCGTGGTCAATCGCAGGGGACTTTGGGAGCCACGGCAAAGTCAACATTTGTGTTTTGCAATTTTCGGAATATGGTTTAAATTTTAAATCTTGTCGTAGTTTCCGTTGCCATCTCGTGATGCGCAGTTTGTCGGGGACTAGGGATATGGAATTATCATAGGAGGACACTCCCATCGCACGCCAATTAAAAAGTGGAGATCGGACCTATCGTGGGAAGACGGTACGTTTATTGTCGGAAACGAACGACCAGTTAGGTTTGATGAGTTTTGAGGAAGCCTTGAATCGTGCCACGGCCGCCGGTTTGGACTTGGTTGAGATGGCGACCAAGGTGGAGCCGCCGGTCTGCAAGATCATGGATTTCGGGAAGTTCCAATACCAGGAGAGCCGTCGACAACGCGAAGCAAAGAAGAAGAAGGCTCAGTCGAAGGTCAAGGAAGTCAAACTTCACCCGAATATTGACAGCAATGACCTTTCCATAAAAATCCGTCACGGGATTGAATTTTTGGAAAAAGGTGATAAAGTAAAAGTAATGGTGACCTTTCGCGGTCGCGAAATGGCTCACACTGAATTGGGTGACGATTTGATGAAGCGTGTTATGGATGCGTTTTCTGAGGTAGGCGTCATTGATTCAGCACCGAAGATGTTGGGTCGCAACATCATCGCCATTGTGGCTCCGAAGCCGCAGTCTGGGAAGGGCGGTGGTTCAAAGGTGTCTTCGGAGACGGAATCGAAGGATTAAGTTTTCTACAAGCTTAATGTTTTAGGTATTAGGGGACGGTTTCTGGCAGGATCCAGGAGCTGTTCCCTTCTACATTATAGAAGGATAGAAATTGGGAAGAAAAGCCTATAGTGTTTATAGGCGTAGGCGCGTAAGGGGTGCCGAAGAAAGCCCCTAAGAAGAATTGAGGAAGACGACGATGCCAAAGATGAAGACTAGGAAGGCTGCCGCAAAGCGCTTCAAGGAGACTGGAACCGGTAAGTTCCGTCACAATCAAGCGAATGCCAGGCACATTTTGACGAAGAAGAGCTCGAAGCGCAAGCGCAGATTGAGAAGGTCTGCTGCTGTCAAGGCGAGCGAAATGAGCCGTTTGAAGGCTTCTTTGCCGTACGGCCTGTAATTTGCTTGCCGGTTTTGGCTGGGTTTGTAGTTGTAATTAAGTAAACACATGGTTGATCCAGTCAGTCAGATGACGTTACTGAACTGGATTTCATAGGGAGTAAAGAAAGATGTCAAGGACCACACTTGCTGTTCCGTCGCGCAAGCGCCGGAAGAGAGTATTGAAAATGGCTCGCGGATACCGCGGGAATCGTAGCAAGCTGATTCGCATGGCTTATGGTGCGACGGATCGTGCCATGGCAAACATGTACATCGGCCGCAAGCAGAAGAAACGGGTCTATCGCCGTTTGTGGACGGTTCGCATCAACGCCGCTTGCCGTGCATTGGATTTCAAATACAGCTGGCTGATCGATGGCTTGAACAAGTGCGGTATTGAAATCAACCGCAAATGGCTGTCTGACCTGGCAATTACCGACCCCGAGGCTTTCAAGCAATTGGTTGAAAAGGCACGTGCGGCTCGCTGATGGGTTCGAGCTTGGCTAAATGATAGAAAAGAGAACGCCACGGGGCATAGCGTCCCGTGGCGTTTTTCGTAAAGGGTGTTTGTGGTGGTCTATGATGGAAGGAAAAAAAGAGGCGCTCGCTCTTGGAAGAGCAAGCGCCTTGAAAATGGCATCTCCAACGGGAGTCGAACCCATGTTACCAGGATGAAAACCTGGTGTCCTAACCACTAGACGATGGAGACGCATGTGGATGTTTGGCATCTCCAACGGGAGTCGAACCCATGTTACCAGGATGAAAACCTGGTGTCCTAACCACTAGACGATGGAGACGCAAAAAACTATAGACAGCTTTAAAATACACCCGAAATCGGAAAATGCAAATTAAAGGCTTGAAAAAACTGGAGTTTTTTGAATGAGCGACTCAAAAAGCGAGCAGTTGAAAATATATTGTCCATCCTGCAAGACGAAGTTGGATGTGTCGGATGTTCAGTTGCATGCGTTTGAGGAGTTTCCGTGCCCGGCATGCGGAAATGGAGTCCGGATACCTCAGATGTTTTTGCAGTATGCCTTGGAGGAGGAGTTGTGGAGCAATGGCAGAGTATCCCGATATCGCGCCTTGGAGACTTCGCTGGATCGTCAGGCTTTGGTCGTCAAGGTCTCTGGCAATGGCGAGTATGGCGACGAGCAATTGGAAGCGTACCTGGGGGAGCTTCGGAAGATTTCAATGGTTTTGCATCCTGGCTTGCCGACGATTTACTCCTGCGGTCGGTATGAAGGTGGTGTTTACTCGGCGTGCCAGTATGTCGGCAGCGACAGTTGCCTTGGTCTTGACGGCAATGGGATAGGCTGGAAGGAAGCCCGTCCGTTGATTATGATGGCGGCCGAGGCATTGCAAAAGACCTTGGAGGGCGGTGTTGTACACGGTGGGCTTGGAGACGAGACGATCGTGAAGGACAACCAGGGGACATTGAAGATTTTTGGTTTCGGCGAGTACACGGCATTGGGGCTTCACCTATTGGACGATCCGTATTCGAGTCCCGAGCGTCGCTCCGGCGGTGCCGCGTCGTTCAGCGGCGACTTGTATAGCTTCGGGGTGTGGTGCTATCGTCTGTTGACTGGGTATTATCCTGAGGAGGGCGTTGACTTGGCATCGGTTTTGTCCCGTCAAGGGGGGACGCCGATCGGCGTATCGGCTCAGATATTGCGGATGTTGTCGACCACTCCCTTGGAGCGTCCTGCAGGATACACGAGTTTGCTGTCTGCTGCTCAGGGGATGTTGCCTTTGGTTAGTCGTCGCAGCGAAGGTCGTGCCACTGGGGGTGGCGGTTCGAAGATCGTATTGAACCGGACTCGGGCAACAGGCGACATTCAGACTGGCGATGGTTCGGCAGAGGATACCGACGGGACTGGTTCCGTTGCAGGTGGTTCCTCCACGTCGTCGGCTGAGCGACTGGTGAATCGTCTTTTGGTGTTTTTCGGTGCCTTCCTTGCGTTGTTGATTGGGATTTGGGTTTTCATGCGGGCTGTATCCTCGTCTACAGGCGAGGGCAAGCAGAGTGCAGGATTAGGTTCTGGAGTTCGTTTGATCGACCCGAAGACTGGCGAGGTGATATCGGAGACTCCGCTGGGTTCGCAGACTGAGGTTGACGTTTCGTTTTTGGAGGGCGAGGTGACCGAGGAGGTTGACGAATCGGTGTCAAGGGAGGGACCTCGTGTCCCGAAGGAGCATCGCCGCAACCGTCCCCGCCCCCGGGATTTCCGTTTCAGTCGCGATGAAGTTCGTCCCTACATGGAGAGTTTGCCTGAATCGTATCGCGAGTTGGAGAAGGAGCGTGTCAGGATTGTTGCGCAGATGGGGAGCTACATGTATTCGTTGTTCAAGATGCCGTATCGTCGCGAAGAGGGTAGCGAGTTGGCATTGGCTAATGGTCGCAAGGTATTGGGCTTCATTCCGATGGGTTCGGAATCCAACGGTTTGACGATCAGGCAGTGGGATGGCGTCGATGATCCTCGCGCAATTGAGAATGTACGTTTGGAGGAATTGGATTGGAGCGAGATTGAGAGGATTCTGGAGTATTATGGGGAAAAACGACTTGAAATGGCCGGACAAAGCCTGAAGGAAAAGCGTGAAGCCTTTGACCACTACCTGAATTCGGCGTTGCTGTGCGACTGGTATGGGTATCGGAAGGCGGCGCGCCGCCTGGCGAAGGCGGGACTGAAGGCGTATCCGCCAGGTAAAAAGGATATCTTGAAGTACGGATTCTAGGGAAGCAACAGGAGAAGGACTTATGTCGCAAGCGAGTCGAATTGAGCGTTCATCCATGTCGGTTGAAGTCCGGAATCATTGTGATGTTTTGGTGATAGGCGCCGGCCCGGCTGGTTTTGGCGCTGCTGTGACGGCGGCTCGTCGAGGTCGTAAGGTGACCTTGGTGGAGTATGGATGCAAGCTGGGCGGGATGTGGACGCTGGGGTTGTTGAGTCCCTTTTTCGACAATCGGCACCATGACGGCCTGAACGCGGAGCTGCGGAACCATTTGCAGGCAAGCGGCCATTGGGGAGGCTTGTGGGACATGTCTTTCGATCCTACGGAAATGACATTGCTGCTCGACGAGATGGCATTGGATGCCGGAGTTGACATCCTGCTGCATACGCTGTTCACGGAACCGATCGTGGAAGACGGGCGGGTGAAGGGGTGCTTTGTGGAAAACAAATCGGGATGCCAGGCGATTTTGGCGGATATGGTGATTGACTGCACAGGTGATGGCGACGTGGCGGCTCGCGCAGGGGCACGCTACGAAATCGGTCGTCCTGGAGATGGCGCCTTCCAACCGATGACCATGATGTTCAAGATTGGGGGCGTGAAGGAAGAATATCCGAGGGATGACATTGTCGGTTGGTTCCGTGAATTGACGAAGGTTTTGGGCGAGGAGCAGGTCTTAAGCGAGATTCCCTTTGACCATCCCGCGATCATCAAGCTTCCGCGTCCAGGAGAGGCGTTGATCCAATGGACGCACGCCAAACGTCGCCTCGGTTGTGACGGCGACGATTTGAGCAAGGGGATTCTTGAAGGGCGTCGTCAAGTTCGAAAGGCGATGGAGTTCTTCGGCTCCATCAAGTCCGTATTGGGCGATGTGTACCTGCTGGAATTGCCCGCAGTCATCGGCGTGCGAGAGACCCGCAGGATCCTGGGGAAATACTACATAACCGACGAGGACGTCCGAAATGGACGCCGATTTGATGACGGAATATGCCTGGTGCGTTTTGGGGTTGACATTCACGAGCCGGAAGAAAGCAAGCAAACGTGTTTCGGACACGCTGGATTTGAGATTCCAATGCGGTCGCTGATCCCCGAGGACTTGACGGGGCTTTTGGTCGCAGGACGTTGCATTTCAGGAAGTTATATCGCCCATGCAGCCTATCGCGTGACGGGTAATTGCCTCAAGATGGGCGAGGCCGCAGGAAATTACGTTTGATGATGAATGAAGAAGCGAGGACAGTAACGATGCGTACGACTCGTTGCATAAATTTAGGCGGTGTTTTGATTGGTGGCGGTTCGCCTGTGTCGATTCAGTCCATGACGAATTTACCATGGCATGACGTCGATGGGACCCTGGCGCAGATCGATCGGCTTGCTGCGTTGGGCTGCCAGATCATCCGGGTTGCCGTTCCGTCCCATGATAGCCTGTCCAGTTTGGCGTCAATTTGTTCTGCGAGCAAGTTGCCTGTTGTTGCGGACATACACTTTGACCATCGTCTGGCGATTGGGGCGATGGAGTCGGGCGCGGCTGGAATTCGTGTCAATCCTGGCAACATGCGTAATGTTGACTCGATGCGTCAAGTTGCCCGCATCGCTGCCCTTCGTGGGTGCGTGGTACGGATTGGCGTAAATTGCGGGAGCTTGGATCCCGAGATCGAGGCTTCGTTGGGGCGCGGCGCCGAAGGGATGGTTCGCAGTGCGATGAAGTATGTTTCCTTGTTCGAGGCTGAAGGGTGCATGTCCTTGAAGGTGAGCTTGAAATCATCTGACGTGAGATCGACTGTCGAGGCTTGCCGGATGTTTGCCTCTCGCAGCGATATTCCTTTGCACCTAGGAGTTACCGAGGCAGGGCCACCTTCTCGTGGGGTTGTGAAGTCGTCCATCGGGATCGGCTCGTTGCTGCTTGATGGGATTGGCGAGACAATTCGGGTGAGCCTGACATGCGAACCCGAGGAAGAAATCCGTACGGCTCGGAGGATTTTGTCCGCGTGCGGAATGCTTGATGACGGTCCCGAAGTGGTGTCCTGTCCCACATGTGGCAGGACCCGAGTCGACCTTGTTTCGCTGGCGACTGCGGTTGAGCAAGAGATCGAACGTCTGTTGGGGTTGGGGAAAAGGATCAATTTGCGCAAGGTCGCGGTGATGGGATGCGAGGTGAATGGACCGGGCGAGGCTCGCGACGCGGACGTGGGAATTGCCGGCGGAAAGGGGACTGGGGTCTTGTTCAGGAAAGGCGAGAAAGTCTGCACGTTGGAGGAAGGCAAGCTGCTGGAGGCATTGCTTGAGGAGATCCGCCGCGCCGCATGTTGAGCCTGGAGCTGGATTGTTTTATTCCACCTTGATTTCCTGGATTTCCAATCCATGCGGCTTGCCTGCATTGTCGCCGTATAGGAATTTTCCGATGCAAAATGAAAGTCTGATAATTTGGTCGAGGTTGACTTGATCGCCTTCGCCGCCACGATTCGGCGGCATTTTTCCCCAGTGCTTGAACAGGTAGAGTTTGTCAAGTGGGAAGCGGATGTCTTCCCAGGAAGTGGTCAGAGGGAGTTCCTGTGTTCCCCAGACCGATCCATCGCTTTCGGTCAACGTGAGTTCCGCCTTGTTCGTCCAAGGGTAGAGTGCCCTTGCCGTTACCACCAGATGCGTGTATTGCTTGCCTGGCTTCAGGAGTTTTTTGAAGACAGGGGAGAAAGGAGGGGTGAAAGAACCATGGGAAGGCGTTCCCAGAAAACTTCCCGCCGTGATGCGAAGGGCGCGGCGACCTGGTTCGCTCCCTTGAACCAAAGATGCGTGGAGAGGATATTTCAACCTGGGAATACGAGCGCTCTCAAATTCACTGATTACAGGAGGGGCTGAATCCATTGCGACAACGTTGACCCGAATGTCTTCAGGTGCATAAATCCAATCCGCTTGCTGGAAATCTACGAAATGTGGCTTTTCCCGAAGTTCACTGAAGAGCCATGTTCCTGTAATGAGGCTGATGCTCTTGATGGCGTGGGCATCTGGCTCGCCATCGATCGTTCCCCAAAGTGTCTTCGTCGCCTGGAAAGGGGCATCGAGTTCTTGCCATTCCTGGGAGAGTGACAAATCCATTCCGTAGGCATGCTTTTCGTCATGCTTCAGCCCCAATTCCACGCCTGTAGTGAATTCGCCGCCTCGTACACGGACTCTGATTCCTGTCACAGGAACGCCGGCTGGAGGGGGAGTCACGTTGAACCATATTTTGCTTGCGGCTCTTCCTTCTCCGTATCCCGTAGCCGCCATGCGGATGAAATTGCCTTCCTTGTCATACTTGTATGTGACTTTATATGGCTCTTCGCCATGGTTATCTGGGATAGGTGTATTTTCGTCAATTCTGATTGCCGACCAGGTCGTGCCAAAAGCAGGTTCGTTTGCATTTCGTCCTCGTCCCGATGGGAGACAAGTGACCTTTCCGTTTGCTGTATGTTCAATCCAGACCCTGTAGATGTCTGTCTTGTTCAGCTCACTGGCCGGGACTTCCCATTTGAAGACGGCTTTCTTTCCCTCGAGATCCATAGGTAGCCTGATCTCTTTTTTGTGCCTTACTCCTTCCAGAACCAGTTCCAAGCGAGTGCAGTTTTTGCCTATGAATCCCGATGCCTTGACGATCAAAGGCTTTTCGCCTGATATAAATTGCGTTGGGGTGTCGATTGCCATCAGCACTTGGTCGTCGATTTCGCTCATTTTAGGAAGTACGAAGTCGCGATTGCTTTTCGGCAACGCTCCAGCCTGAACTCCTTGGCGAACGAGGCGATATTGACCTGGTTTGGCGGTGAAGGAGCCACTGGTGGCCCTTTGGACGGGAGCCGCCTGATCCAGTCTTGTCACGCTGAACTCGGAACCCAAGTCGGGGAGGGCGAGCTTGAAGTCATTGGAAAATTCGACCAGGCGGACCTTTTCCTTGGCTCCGCCGCTGTAGGGGTCACGTACGATGATAGCGTCGGGATAGGTTTCGAACAACCAGTCTCCGTCGCCCAATTTATCCAGGAAGAACGCTCCAGTGCTTGTGGAGGATGCCACTGGCGATTCGCCCACTCCCCAAACCCGGGTCAATGCCTTCGGGTTCGGGGGGATGGTCTTGGTGTTGTTGGTGAACAGGAAATTGGTGTCGGTGACCATTTCTGCCAGATCGTCCTCATAGGAGAGTTTGAAGGCATCGAAGGCAAGGCTTTTCGGGTATTCTCCGGCGTCAAATCCCCTTGGAATTCTTTTGAAGACTTCTGCTGCGATTGCGAATCCCAGTGCTTTTCCCGGGGTGTAGCACAGGTTCAGGTAATGAGTTTGCCAGTTCAGGTTTTCCGCTGCGATCGCCAGGACATCGTACTGGAACTGTGTTGCCGCTTGCGCTCCAGCTCCCCTGAATGCGCAAGCCATTGCGGGGTACATCGTGGTTTGATGAACGTCAGCGCAGTCGAATTCATAGATCATCTTCGCCTTTTTCTGTATTCTCTTGTCATCGAAGGAACGGTATTTGGCGACTTTGCCCAAGTAGTTTGCCGTGAGTGTATATCCTGCGACGAGTCCCGTCGGGTAGCTTACATGGGAGACGCCTTCGATTTTCGCATCGGCGCATGCTTGGAAGCGTTCTCCCCAGCAGTTGTAGAAGATAGCCTTTTTAGTGCCTGAGGCTCTCAGTCCGTCATAGAGTGCGTTGATGAAGACCGTGATGTCCTCGTCCTTGAATTCCGGCGTATAGAGCGGTTCGTTGATCAGTTCGAAGAAGGGGATTGCCGGGTCATCGGCGTAAGTCTTTCCATTGTATCGATTGACATGCTTGCCAAATTGTTCCAGGAAGCGTGCCATGCATCCCCATGCTGCTCGGTCTGCAATCATTTCCCTGATGGTTTTGTACCGCGATGCGAAGCAACCGGGTTGAACCACGGGGGAACCCCACCAGGCGATCGGGGTCATGATCACGTAGATGTCTCTTTTGGCTGATTCATCCACCAGGAAATCCAGCAGTTCCAGGTGGATATTGTCCAGCATGTTGCCTTCACTGTCGCTAAATTGGCGTTCGAAGCAATGGAGTCGCAACGTGTTGATACCGATGCGCTGGAAATGCGCCAGGTCTTGCAGGATTGCCTCCTTGTTGTCGATGCCCCGGCTTTTCAGAAGGGAGTAGTCGATGCTGAACGGGGGGTAGTAGTTTACTCCGAAGAGCGCCACTTCTTCGCCGTTGTCCACGAATCGCATCACGCCTTCGCTGTCAACCATCATGTGCCGGTCGGCAGCTCCGAAGACGGCGACGCACAACAACATCAATGCCGATAGAAAATTTGTTTTCATAGGTTCTTGTCCTTATTTGGCATGGTAGTACTGACTCTTGGTTGGCGAATTACAGACTATGCTCTGTTCGCTTAAGTATCTCGCCCTGCAATTCTCGCGACAAGCGTCGGAAATACTCCGAGTATCCCCCAATTCGAACCAGGAGGTTGGGATAGGCGTCGGGATTCTCATAGGCTGCGAGCAATGTCTTTTGGTCGATGATGGTCATTTGGACTTGCATTCCGCCTTGGGCGAAGAATCCCTGGATCAGGGCTTTCAACCGCGGTCGGTTGTCCTCGGACATCATTTCCGCATTCAACCTCAGGTTCAAAATCAAGGTTCCGATCGCCTTTGAGGAGGGGATTTTGGCGGTCGAGTTAAGCAGTGCCGTAGGCCCCTTCAGGTCGGTGCCCTGCCGTGCTCCGACGGAGTCCGTCAATGGTGCCCCGTCATCGCGTCCCGTCGTGGCGGGGACATAGTGTCCGAACTGGGCATAGGTGGTCAAGAGAATGACCGATGGCAAGCAAAAACCGTATGTTCGCCTGGAGGTGATCAGGTTGAAGACCCGCCCATACATTTCTGCGGCGATGGCGTCCACCGCCTCGTCGTCGTTCCCGAATTTTCCCGTTAAGCCCCGTTCCTTGGCAATGGCGTTGATCGTGTCCGTGCCTCCCGCGAGATTGATTACCGACCCGTTGTAGCGCGCTCCGCAATCACGAAAATCACGTCCGTTTTCGATGCAATCGTCAACAAGCAAAGTTCGAATCAATTGGGGGCGAAACGTCTTTGCGACCTCGTGCTCCAAGACAACGCTTCTCACCGCCAGGTCGACATGGTTTGGCAACGCCTCGTAAAATGCCTTTTCCGAGCCTGAAGACTGGTAGATTTCGAGCAAATTCAAGCCTGCGTCGATCGAGCCGACCTGCGAGCGGCCTTCGACCATCAGTTCCGTGCATCCTCCGAAGGCGTAATGGTCCAGGTCATCCCCGTCAATTCCGGTCAAGCCGGGAAGCGCCTCTCGGTAGACTTTGTCGTTATACAGCGACGGTGTTGGGTTTCCTTGTTGCCAGGCGTCAAACACGGCCTCCCACAGGTTGTCCCGGGTATTGCTGGTGATTCGAAGTCCCGTGTTGGGGCGTCGTATCCCATTTTGCGCACGGATGCAGAGTTTGGTGAAATCCGGGTACAAGGTTCCGTCCAGGTACGCGTGCCATCCGTTGTTGATGTCAAAGGCTGTCCACAATTCCCTGACCATATCAAAAGCCTCAGGTTCGCCATGGTAATGCTTCCCCAGGATATTGTCGAAACGGCCTATTGAATCGCATCCATCGAGGTACCAGCAGAATGCGAAGGCTGCCATTGCCTCCTTGAAATTTCGTGCTGGGTGCAAGGGTACTTGGTTGAATGGGTAGGGGCAGCGCTTCAGGTAGTTGATGACGGCATCCAGGACTGCCTTCAAAGGACCGAAGAATTCGTCGTCCGGCTTGTTGTCCAGGCGCGTCTTGTACCCAAGCAATCCTTCGTCCAATATTCGTTCGTAGTGGATGATTCCGTGGATCCATCCCGCTCCCCCGATGGCGTATCGTTGTGGAATGGGGTTGCACAACCAGTTCGTCAGTTCTGTCTGTACGCGGCGCAACTGCGTTTGGTGGAAAGGGTTCTCAGTCTTGCCAATCGCTTCCTCAAAGGCTCTCCAATCGACGGAGATCGAGGAATTGTAGTCGTAGCGAACTAATTTCGCATGATTCAGGTTCCAGACGGCCTGATAGCCTCCGATGCCGAGAAGTCCCGTAGGGACCAGTGCTGGCGCATGTTCGAAATGACGGCAGATCCCACGGGCGCAACGCCAGGGGATTGTTGCATTCTCGTCCTCGAACATCCCCGCTGCAAAAGGCTCACCGAGACCGTACAACAAATCGCTTTTCTTTGATGACATCAAACCACCCATGCCTTTTCTCAACGCCATAGACAAAAACAAACGCCCTGAAGTCCTCTCGGGAACAGGCTGGAAACCTCATGCTCGTTCTTCCAAATAAAGTGCATGTTTTTATCATGAATTCAAGCTGGATGGAGGATATACTTCCATAAGGAGCCGTTAAAAAATTAAGTTACCATTTCCAGTTTCTTTTGGCCGCCTTTCCCCTGTCCTGCCAGTCGCGTATGCGCATACGCTCTTTCCAGGGCAGGGGAAAATCAGCTCAAAACAATTCCGGAACTGTTGCCTTAATTTTTGAACAACTCCTAAAATCAACGCAAAAGGAAGTCGAAAAAACCAACGATTTCGTACTCAAAATGCATGTGACATGCCCCCTGAATACACAGTCCGCCAAAATGCGGAGGGCGGTTGCACAAGAAAAGGCACATCGGCCTGTTTGCAGAATTAAGGGCACAAAAAGCGTGCGTTTACATTTTCCAGTTACAAAGGAAAATTTTTTCGGGTTTGTAGATTGACAGTGAGCTTTTGTGGGATATATTTTATTCTTCGCGCTATTATCTTGCATATATTTAAGGTAATGCGCCCGAGCGAAGTTTTTAGAGATGTAGCAACCAACCCAACCAACCTAACCACACAATGAGCAACCACATCGACTTAGAGAACATGGCCTCGATGGATGATCTGTTGAGCCAGAGCACCGCAGCGGAGATCAAGGAAGACAAGCTTGTCACAGGTCACATTGCCGCAAAGAACGAGAACGGGGTTCTGCTTGACATCGGCTTCAAGTCCGAAGCGTTCATCAACCGCGCAGAACTTGGCGAGAGATGGGAAACCATCTCGATTGGCGACGAGCTTGAGGTTTATCTTGAACGGATGGACGACGAGGAAAACTTCCCGTCCGTGAGCTTGCGCAAGGCCGAAATCCAGAAGAGCTGGGATTCGATCGTGCAGAACTACAATGAAGGCGACGTCATCAAGGGTACCATCAAGAACCGCGTGAAGGGTGGATTGATCGTCGACGTCGGCGTCGAGGCATTCCTGCCTGGTTCTCAGGTTGACTTGGGGCAGGTTCGCAACTTGGACGATTTCCTTGGCCTGGAAGACGAATTCAAGATTTTGAAGATCAACGGCGAGCGTCGCAACATCGTTTTGAGCCGTCGCGAATTGCTTGAGGCCGCTCGTGCCGAGCAGCGCGCCGCGTTGTTGGAGGAGTTGGTTCCCAACACTCGTCGCGTAGGAAAGGTCAAGAACATCACGGAGTTCGGCGCATTCGTCGACCTGAACGGCATGGATGGGCTTCTCCACATCACGGACATGAGCTGGAAGCGGATCAGCCACCCCAGCGAAGTTGTCCAGGTGGACCAGGAAATCGAAGTGATGATCCTGGATGTGGACAAGGCTCGCCAGCGCGTTTCGTTGGGTTTGAAGCAGCTTGAAGGCAATCCGTGGGATACCGTTGACGTCAAGTATCCGAAAGACAGCCGCGTGAAGGGTCGCGTTGTGAACGTGATGCCCTACGGCGCATTCGTCGAACTGGAAGAAGGAATCGAAGGTTTGATTCACGTTTCGGAAATGTCCTGGACCAAGAAGGTCAACAAGGCTTCCGATATCGTGAAGGAAGGCGACGAGGTCGAGGCAGTTGTTCTGGACGTCAGCAAGGAAAACAAGAAGATTTCCCTGGGACTGCGGCAGTGCCAGGAGAACCCCTGGATGATCATCAAGGAAAACTATCCTCCGGGAACCAGGATCAAGGGCGTTGTCCGCAACATGACTGGCTATGGCGCATTCGTCCAGATCAAGGACGATATCGACGGCATGATCCACGTCTCCGACATGAGCTGGATCCGCAAGGTCAACAACCCCAACGAGATTCTCCACAAGGGAATGGAAGTCGAAGCCGTTATTCTGGAAGTCGATGCCGTGAATCAGCGCATCAGCCTCAGCATGAAGAAGCTGACCGAGGATCCATGGGAAGCCATCCAGAACAAGTACAAGGTTGGCGACATCGTTGAGGGCAAGGTCACCAAGAAGGCATCCTTCGGCGCATTCGTCGAACTGGAAGGTGGCATTGACGGCCTGATCCATATTTCAGAGTTGAGCAACGACCATGTCGCGCGCGTGAGCGATGTTGTCAAAGAAGGCGATATTGTCCACGCTCGTGTGAAGAACATCAATCCCGAAGACCGCAGGATTGGCTTGAGCTTGCGTGATCTTGACAGCGACGCGAGTGCCGTTACCAGCGCCGAACCCGGTGATGAACTTGGCGATTTCGGAACTGTGCTGGACAAGGCGATCTCGGAAAGTCAGGAAGCCGCCGAGGAAGCTGCTACTGAGGAAGCCGCTGAGAAAGCTCCCGAAGCATAAGCGAAGGGGAAGAAGTGGGTTTTTCCGGGAAGGCTTGGAAAAATCCACTTTGCAGCTTGCGGAAGTCCAAAGCTGGTGTACAGTAAAAAGTTCTTTTTTCGCGGGATTTGGTAGGAACGGGAATTGTTGCGAAGATCCCGCGGTGAAAAATCTCAAAAAAATCACTGTACTGGTTTGACAAGCAAGAAAAGCGAAGTAAATTAATTATCTGATTTTTCTTGTTAGTCGTTGGACTGGCAAAGATGCCCACGTAGCTCAGCTGGTAGAGCGCATCCTTGGTAAGGATGAGGTCACCGGTTCGATTCCGGTCGTGGGCTCCATTTCATAGATTTTCAAATTGATGTATTATTAGGATAAAGCAAGTTCAGGATACCTGGCAGGCATCCTGGTGTTCTAAATGCAACGGAGAAGGAAGAAGAACAATGGCAAAAGAAACTTTCCAACGCACGAAGCCCCACGTTAACATCGGCACTATCGGTCACGTTGACCATGGCAAGACGACCTTGACTGCCGCCATCACCATGTGCCAGGCCGCAAGGTTCGGCGGCGATATCAAGAAGTATGATGAAATCGACAACGCTCCTGAAGAAAAGGAACGCGGTATCACCATCAATACCTCGCACGTTGAATACCAGACGGCGGCTCGCCACTACGCACACGTCGACTGCCCTGGGCACGCCGACTATGTCAAGAACATGATCACGGGCGCTGCCCAGATGGACGGTGCCATTCTGTTGGTTGCCGCCACGGACGGTCCCATGGCCCAGACCCGCGAGCACATCCTGCTTGCCCGTCAGGTTGGCGTTCCTGCGATCGTCGTTTTCGTCAACAAAGTTGACCAAGTTGACGACGAAGAGTTGCTCGAGCTGGTTGAGATGGAAGTCCGCGAGCTGCTGAGCTCCTACGAGTTCCCCGGCGACGACATTCCGATCATCAAGGGTTCGGCCCTGAAGGCCGGCGAAGCCCTCGCCGCTGGCAAGGGACCCGATTGCGAGGAATGCAAGTGCATCAACGAGCTGATGGAAGCTGTTGACAACTACATCCCGACTCCTGCCCGTCCTATTGACCAGCCCTTCCTGATGCCGATCGAAGACGTGTTCTCGATCGAAGGTCGTGGTACGGTTGTTACGGGGCGTGTCGAGCGCGGTATCATCAAGGTTGGCCAGGAAGTCCAGATCATCGGCATTCGCGATACTCAGAAGACGACCGTTACGGGCGTTGAAATGTTCCGCAAGCTGTTGGATCAAGGCCAGGCTGGCGACAACGTCGGCTGCTTGCTCCGCGGCATCAAGAAGGAAGACGTGGAACGCGGTCAGGTCCTGGCGATTCCGAACTCGATCACTCCCCACACCAAGTTCTCGGGCGAAGTCTACGTCCTGACCAAGGAAGAAGGCGGTCGTCACACCACGTTCAAGAACGGCTATCGTCCTCAGTTCTACTTCCGTACGACTGACGTGACCGGCATCTGCAACCTTCCCGAAGGTGTCCAGATGGTCATGCCTGGCGACCACATCACCATGAACATCGAACTGATTTGCCCGATCGCCATGGAAAAGGGTTTGCGTTTCGCTATCCGCGAAGGCGGCAAGACGGTTGGCGCTGGCCGCGTTGTTGAAATCGAAGCATAATAGACACTCCTTATTTGGCGCACGCACCGCGATTCTACCAGTGGCGGTGCGTGATGCCGGCGGAGTTTAGGAGCATTACGATGCCACGCGAAATAGTCATCCTGGCCTGCACCGAGTGCAAGAGGCGCAATTACACGACGACCAAGAACAAGCGCAACACGCCTGGTCGTCTTGAGAAGGTGAAGTTCTGCCCATTTGAGAAGAAACGCACCATTCACAGGGAAACCCGCTAAAGGTTTAAGGTGAGCGATCATCTGGGAGTTGGGAATAACACAAGGCAGCATACGTGCAGGTGAGTAGCTCAATTGGTAGAGCGGCGGTCTCCAAAACCGCAGGTCGCAGGTTCGATCCCTGTCTCACCTGCCATTTTTTTTGGGATATGGTATGAAAAATCCAATCAACGTAATCAAGAAGCTCTACGACGAGACGGTTACGGAACTTAAGAAGTGCTCTTGGCCAGATCGTCACGAGTTGTACGGGAGCACGATGGTTGTTGTTTCGTCCTTGATCTTGTTGAGTTTATTTGTCTTTATTGCCGACAAGGTATTTTTGCTTGCCGTGAACCTGATCACGGGTATGGCCGGTTGATTTTGCATCGGTTGTATCTGTATTGATTGGAGGTTAGTCGATGGAATCAGAAGACAAATCTAGGTGGTACACGGTCCAGGTGATGTCAGGCCAGGAGCGTCGCGTCAAGGAATCTCTGCTCAATCAGCGAGACCGTGACTTGGCGGATGGGATTGACAAAGGATTGTTCGATGTTTTGGTTCCCACCGTCAAGGTGATGGAGCGCAAAGATGGAAAGACCGTGATCCGCGAGCAGAAATCCTATCCCGGCTATGTTTTTGTAAAATCGTTGCTGTACGATGACGAAGACAAGATCATAGCGGAAAATTGGATGTTTGTGAAGGAGACGAAGGGTGTGATCAACTTCATGGGCGGTGTTCGTCCAATAGCCTTGAGCGATGAGGAGGTCGCCGGGTTGATGCAAGTTGAGGAAGAGAAGGACACGCCACGTCCAGAGGTGATTTGGAAGGTTGGCGACAACGTGATCATCAAGGAGGGCGCGTTTGAGAATTGCGAAGGAGTCATCGAGGACATTGACGAAGAGCGCAAGCGCTTGAAGTTGAGCGTCACGATCTTCGGTCGTGCGACTCCTTGCGAATTGGATTATTGGCAGGTCGACCGTCCACAATCATAACAGCTTTGCGGCGGTTAAGTAAACAATAGTAATAAGCGACACGATTTTCGGGAGAAAACCTGCCATTTCGTACCGATGTCGTGCAAGTGGAAGAAGGTCAATATGGCAAAGAAAGTCGTGGGTGAAGTGCGTTTGCAGATCCCTGCTGGCGCCGCCAATCCAGCTCCTCCTGTGGGACCGAGCTTGGGTCAGGCTGGTGTCAACATCATGGAATTCTGCAAGCAGTTCAACGCGGCGACCCAGTCGCAAGCGGGATTAGTCATACCCGTTGTGATCACGGTTTACCAGGATCGTTCGTTCACGTTCATCACGAAATCGCCTCCAGCGGCTGTCTTGTTGAAGAAGGCCGCGAACATTGCATCGGGCGCCAAGATGCCTGGTCGCGAGGTGGTGGCGAAGGTCACCCGCAAGGATCTTGAATCGATTGCGGAGACGAAGAAGAAGGACTTGAACGCAAGGAGCCTGGAGGCAGCCGTGAAGATCATCGCTGGGACGGCGCGCAGCATGGGAATCGAGGTGGTCGATGAAGAGAAGTAAACTTTATCGTTCCCGGGCAGAAGTTTTCAAGCGGACTGAATTCTATTCCATCGAGGAAGGGGTTCAGAAGTTGAAGTCCATGCCTACCACCAAATTTGACGAGACGGTTGAGTTGAGCTTCCGTCTTGGCATCGACCCCCGCCAATCTGATCAGATTGTCCGCGGTGCCATGGTGCTTCCTCAGGGCACAGGCAAGAAGCAGACGGTCGTAGTGGTTGCCGAGGGTGATTTCGCGCAGCGTGCCAAGGACGCTGGCGCAGACGAAGTCGGCTATGAGGAGCTGATTCAGCGAATTAAGGACGGCTGGTTGGAGTTTGACGTTTTGATTGCGACTCCATCGGCGATGAAGGAGGTCCGGACATTAGGTAGGGTATTGGGTCCCCGCGGCCTGATGCCGAATCCAAAGACTGGTACCGTTACAGAGGATACTGCGGCTGCTGTTCGCGACGCGAAGGCTGGTCGTATTGAGTATCGTTGTGATCGTGCCGGTGTTGTGAATGTGCCGATTGGCAAGTTGTCGTTCACCGCAGAAGCGTTGGTTGAGAATGCGAATGCCGTTCTCCAGACGATTTTGCGTGCCCGTCCGGCGGCTGCGAAAGGCATCTATCTGCAGTCTTGGACGTTGAGTAGCACAATGAGTCCTGGCATTCGTTTGGATGCCAAGGCCGCAGCAAAGGCGTGACCATGAGATTTGAGAAACAACAAATGGTTGAGGTCATTTCCTCGAAGCTGAAGAACCGCCCTACGGTTTTCATCAGCTATCAGGGATTGAAGGCCAATGTTTTCAATGAGTTTCGTGGCAATTTGACGGCCATTGGGGCCGAGTGCCACGTGGTGCCGAACACCTTGGTTAAGAAAGCTGCGGAAAAACTGGGTATGAATGATTTGGCTTCCGCGCCGTTAACGAACGACACGGCAATGGTCAGCGGCGAATGCGACGCGGTCCAGATGGCGAAAATGATTCGCGAGTTTGCCAAGTCAAAGACGCAAGTTAAAATCAAGTTTGGTGTGTTGGACGGCAATTTGATTTCTGCCTCGGAAGTCGAGGCCTTGTCCGATCTTCCACCTCGCGAGGTTTTGCTGGCTCAGTTGCTGGGTGTACTGCAAGCGCCTGGCAGCCAGTTGGTTCGTGTGCTCAACGCCAAGTTGGCGAGCATTGTTTATGTGTTGGATGCTTACTGCAAGAAGAAAGAGCAGGTAGCTTAAGCAAAAAAGTGGAGAAATACCAATGTCGGAAGAAAATGTTGCAATTGATGCGAAGATGGAAGAGTTCATCTCCTATATCGAAGGTTTGTCAGTTCTTGAGGTTTCCAAGCTCGTCAAGGCTCTTGAAGCTCGTCTTGGCGTGAGCGCTGCCGCTCCTGTGGCGGTTGCCGCCGCCGGTCCTGCTGCTCCTGCCGCTGCTGCGGAAGAAGAGAAGACCGAGTTTGACGTTGTCCTGGCGGAAGCCGGCGCGAACAAGATTGCCGTGATCAAGGAAGTGCGCGCGATCACTGGTCTTGGCCTGAAGGAAGCGAAGGAATTGGTCGAAGCCGCTCCGAAGCCAATCAAGCAAGGTATTGGCAAGGACGAAGCCAACGAACTGAAGAAGAAGTTGGAAGAGGCCGGTGCCAAGGTCGAAGTGAAATAATCGACTTGGCATTGCATGTTTCCCCGCCAGGTCATTTCTCCCAGGAGTGGTCTGGCGGGGGGCATAGGGGCTTGAGTTTCTGTATTGAGTTGATTTTTGGTGAAATTATCCGTGTTGGTGGTATTGGGGAAGACCATCATTGATGTGATTGATTGAGCCTATTGCTTTAGGGAAGGGATGGCGACGATAGTGCATAAAGTTTCCGGAAGTTGGTGAATTGGTTCCGACTCCGGTTTTTGTTTTGTCGTAGCATTGGTTTTGCGTAGTTTTGGACGATGTTTGTTTTCGGTGTTCTCATCGCAGCATCATTGTTCTATTTTGTCCTTTTAACCGAGGCCGTGTCTCCCGTGAGGGAGCCAACCAAATCAAAAGGCGGAGAATATGTCAGAGCGCAGGAATTATGAACGTCTGGACAAGGAAGTTCTTGAAATACCAGATTTGATAGAGATTCAGACCAAGTCGTATTCAGATTTTCTACAGTTAGATGTTCCGCCTGAGGAGCGCAAGTTCCAGGGACTTCAAGAAGCGTTTATGGAGATATTTCCTTCTCAACCTTCGACGGAGGGGAAGGCTTGCCTTGTATTCAACAGTTACGAGATAGGCGAGCCGAAGAAGGATTTGGTACAATGCCTGAAGGAAGGCTTGACGTACCAGGCTTCCTTGAATGTCCAGTTCACGTTCCATCCTGCCAACGGCAAGGGAACCGTGACCTCAGAGAAGATTTACATGGGCGATGTTCCGCTGATGACGGATCGCGGTTCGTTTGTGATCAACGGCGCGGAGCGCGTGATTGTGAGCCAGTTGCACAAGTCGCCAGGCGTGAGTTTCGAGCGTTCGAAGCACGCCAGCGGCAAGTTGTTGAGTTCCTACAAGATCATTGCAGACCATGGTGCTTGGCTTGAAGTTCAATTTGACCAGAACGACAAGATCTTGATCTATCTGGACCGCAAGCGTCGTCGCCGCAAGTTTGTGATCAGCACGTTTTTGCGTGCCTTTGGCTACGACAACAACGAGGATATGCTCGATGCCGTGTACTATTTGGAGGAGTATACTCTGAATGAGTTGATAAAGCTCGAGGACACGTCGAAAGTCTACTTGGCGAGTGATGTTGTCATTGCTGGCAACAAGGTATTGACCCAAGGGTTGCAGGCTTGCAACGACTTGATCTTGGACGAATTGAAGGCCAATGGCGTCAAGAAGTTGCGTGTTGTCCGCGTCGATCAGGTTGTCGAGGAAATGAACGTCGAGCAGCTTGAGAAGTTGTTGTCGATGCCATCTGATGCCTTGAAGTTGAAGTTGGAGAAGGAGCGTTGGCGCACTGGCAATGCCCTTTACCAAGTGAGTCGTGTTCATCATACTGAAGACGGCAAGGACGTAACGATCAAGGATTTGTATGACAAGTGCGATTCATTGCCCAGCGGCATGAAGTCGTCTTCCACGAAGTTGTTTGATCGCAACACGAAGGTGACGGTTGATGTGCTTAAGAAGTTGTGCGATGTCTTGAGGGAAATCGAGGCTGATCGCAAGGCGGCTTCGGAGCGTGAGAAGAGCTATGACTTGTCCCAGGTTTACGGCGTGAGCGTCAGGTTGCTGCGCGAGGGCAACATCGGCGCGTCGTTCATCAATTGTCTCCAGGGCGATACCATCACGTCCACGGAAGACGCTCAGAAGGAGATCTACCGGCGCATGCGTCCGACCGATCCTCCCACTGCCGCGAACGCGAAGCAGCTGTTCCGTCGCATGTTCGAGGATCCCCATCGTTACAACCTTGGTTTGGTCGGTCGTTTCAAGATGAATCAGCGTCTCCAGTTGAACTGGGGCAGTCGCGTCGGCGTATTGACTAAGGAAGACATAGCCCGCTCCACGTCGTTGCTGATGCAGTTGCACAGCGGTCAGGGTCGTGGCGATGACATCGACCATTTGAGCCGTCGCCGCATCCGTACTGTTGGCGAATTGCTGACTAAGCAGTGCATGGTCGGTTTGACCCGTACCCACAGCCTGATGAAGGAGAAGTTGAATTCCGGCAACGACGACATGACGATTGCGAAGTTGGTTAACACGAAGGCATTGAGCGGTGTCATCCGCGACTTCTTCGGTCGCAACCAATTGAGCCAATTCATGGATCAGACGAACTGCCTTGCCGAGTTGACGAACAAGCGTCGTCTTAGCGCTTTGGGACCTGGTGGTTTGACCCGCGAGCGTGCCGGGTTTGAAGTCCGCGACGTTCACTCGAGCCATTACGGTCGCATTTGTCCTATCGAAACTCCTGAAGGACCGAACATCGGATTGATTTCGTCCTTGGCCTTGTACGGAAAGATCAACGAGTACGGTTTCATCGAATCTCCTTACCGCCGCGTGGTCGACCACAAGGTCACCGACGTGGTTGACTACTTGACTGCCGACGAGGAAGAGGCATTCGTCATCGCGCAGGCCAACGCGCCGTATGACGAGGAAGGCCAATTCAAGAACGAGAACGTACTTTGCCGTCTAGGCGGTGATTTCGGCGAAAAGAAGCGTGAGGAAGTGCAGTACATCGACGTTTCGCCGAAGCAGATGATCAGTGCGGCGGCAGGCTTGATTCCGTTCCTTGAGCACGATGACGCCAACCGCGCGTTGATGGGATCGAACATGCAGCGCCAGGCAGTTCCCCTGCTGCGCGCGGAGCGTCCGCTAGTCGGCACCGGCTTGGAAGAAGTGATTGCAAGGGATTCCCGCGCCACGGTCAATGCCCGTGAAAAAGGCATTGTCTTCAGTTCGGACGCGACACGGATTGTTGTGACCCGTGACGGCAAGTCGCCGCAGGAGACGGATTATCCCGAATCAGTCCAGGAATACAACCTGTACAAGTTCTTGCGCACCAATGCGTCAACCCTGTTCAACCAGCGTCCCATTGTCAAGCGTGGCGACAAGGTCAAGAAGGGGCAGGCTATCGCCGATGGCGCATCCACTGACAATGGCGAGCTGGCGCTGGGGCGCAACGTCCTGGTCGCCTTCATGCCCTGGCACGGATACAACTTCGAAGACGCTATCATCATCAGCGAAAGGTTGGTTGCCGAGGACGTTTACACGAGCATTCACATGAGCATGGAAGACATCCAGGCGCGTGATACCAAGCTGGGAGCCGAGGAAATTACCCGTGACATCCCGAACGAAAGCGAGGAGCGTTTGCGCAACCTGGATACCGAAGGCGTGATCCGCATCGGCGCGGAAGTCGGTCCCAACGATATCCTGGTCGGCAAGATCACTCCGAAGAACGAGCCGGACCTTGCGCCTGAGGAGCGTCTGATGAAGGCGATTTTCGGCGAAAAGGCCAGCGACGTCAAGAACAGCTCCCTTGTGGTTCCCGGCGGTTGCAGCGGCATCGTGATGGACGTGATCGTCGAGCGTCGCGCCGATTCATCCAAGCCGAAGGTGACGAAGACGGACATCAAGAGCCGCGTTCGTGCCGTCGAGGAAGAATATCGCGCGAAGCAGGCCGACTTGCAGAGCCAGTTGGTTGACAAGCTGAGCGCCGAGCTGCTTGGGAAGAAGCTGCCGTTCGCTATTACACGCCTTGTTGCCGGCGAACCGGAAAACATCATTCCCGCAGATCGCAAGATCATCAAGAGCATGCTCAACAGGCTTGCGCAAAGTTGCGAAGAATATGGATACGAAGGTGCTGGCGATTCCAAGAGCGACGACATCAAGCGTGTCATTGACGAAATCATCAAGCTGTTCCGCGGTCGTTTGCGTGACAATGACCAGTGCAAGAAGGAAGCGCTCGAGAAAGCCCAGCAGAACGATCCTGAAGAGCAGGGGCAAGTCAAGGCCGTCAAGGTCTATATTGCCAGCAAGCGCAGGATTTCGGTTGGCGACAAGATGGCAGGACGCCATGGCAACAAGGGAATTGTTGCAAAGATTGTCCCTGTAGAAGACATGCCGTTCATGGCCGACGGTACTCCTATTGACATCATCCTGAATCCGTTGGGCGTTCCTTCGCGAATGAACATCGGGCAGGTTTTTGAGACCCACATTGGCTATGCGGCGAAGATTCTGGGCATAACGGTGGCGTCGCCGGTGTTCGACGGCGTACCCGAAGAACAAATCTGGAAGATGCTGGGTCAGGCCAAGAAGAAAAAGGTGGACGAGTTTGGATGGACGCTGAAGGAAGACGGTACCGTCGTTGACTCGGAAGGTAACGACAAGACCGATTACTTTGTCGATACCGATGGAAAGACTCGTTTGTTCGACGGCATGACCGGTGCCCCCTTTGCGCAGCGCGTGACGGTTGGGCAGATTTACATGTTGAAGTTGGATCACTTGGTTGCGAACAAGATTCACGCCCGTGCCGTTGGACCGTACTCGCTTGTTACCCAGCAGCCGTTGGGCGGCAAGGCCCAGCACGGCGGTCAGCGATTCGGCGAAATGGAAGTTTGGGCATTGGAAGCCTACGGTGCGGCATATACGCTGCAGGAAATGCTGACGGTTAAGAGTGACGACACCAAGGGACGTACGAGGATTTACAATTCGATTATGGATGGCGACAACTCGTTGCAGGCAGGAACGCCTGAATCCTTCAACGTCTTGATGAAGGAAATGCAGAGTTTGTGTCTTGACGTACGCGTTGAAAGTAGCAAGGGCAAGCAGGCCTAAGCTAAGCCGAAGAGCGTCGAATGATTGAATGAAAAGGCATTCGGTTTTTCGGGTCAAGCGGGCATGGCGATTGACCCTTGCCCCCCAAGAGACTGAATGGCAACCATAAACCCAATACACGGAGGGTTGTATTTTGGACAGCGCACAGAACAAATTTAGCGGTATCGATTCGAGGAACCATGGGACTTATGTGACGATAGGCGTTGCGAGTCCTGAAGTGATTCGTTCGTGGAGCCACGGCGAGGTCAAGTCACCGGAGACGATCAACTACCGCACGTTCAAGCCGGAGAAGGGCGGTTTGTTTTGCGAGCGGACGTTTGGTCCGACCCGTGACTACGAGTGTTCCTGCGGGAAGTACAAGCGGCAGAAGCACAAGGGCATTATCTGCGATCGTTGCCTTGTGGAAGTGACCGAATCGCGCGTGCGCCGTGAGCGCATGGGGCACCTGGAGTTGGCGGTACCCGTATCGCATGTATGGTTTTTCAAGTGCATGCCGAGTCGCTTGGGCTTGTTGCTTGATATGTCCGGCAAGGATCTCGAGAATATTTTGTACTACGAGAATTGGGTTGTCACCGAGGTCAAGGACACCCAGTTGACGAAGGACAAGGTTTTGAACGTTGGCGATGTCTTGACGGAAGAGAAGTACGCCGAGTTCAAGGACTTGTATGGCGATAAGTTCGTTGCGAAGATGGGTGGCGAGGCAGTCGAGGATTTGCTTGGCCAGTTGAATCTTCGCGAGATGCAGGAAGAACTCACCCAGGATTTGATTACGAACACCAGCAAGATGGTTCGCAAGAAGACCGCCAAGCGCATACGTCTTGTTGAAGGTTTCCTGAACAACAACATGGATCCTCGCTGGATGATCCTGCATGTCCTGCCTGTGATTCCTCCCGAGTTGCGTCCGTTGGTCCCGTTGGAAGGCGGTCGTTTTGCCACCAGTGACCTGAACGACCTGTATCGTCGCGTCATCAACCGCAATTCACGCTTGAAGAATCTGCTGCAGTTGCATACCCCCGAGGTGATCATCCGCAACGAGAAGCGCATGTTGCAGGAAGCAGTTGACGCATTGCTGGACAATGGTCGTCAAGGCCGCGCTGTGACAGGTACGGGCAACCGTCCTCTGAAGTCGTTGTCGGATATGCTCAAAGGCAAGCAAGGTCGTTTCCGGCAGAACCTGTTGGGCAAGCGCGTTGACTATTCCGGTCGTTCGGTTATCGTTGTCGGTCCCGAGCTTCGCCTCAACCAATGCGGTTTGCCGAAGGAAATGGCCTTGACTTTGTTCGAGCCGTTCATCATGAGCCTTTTGAAGCGTCGTGGTCATGTCCATACCGTTCGGAACGCGAAGAAGTGGATTGACCAGAAGCGCAAGGAAGTCTGGGATATTCTTGACGAAGTCACCAAGGGGCATCCGATTCTGCTGAACCGCGCTCCTACTTTGCACCGTCTTTCGATTCAGGCATTCGACCCGATTCTGATTGAGGGCCAGGCCATTCGCCTGCATCCGTTGGTTTGTACTGCGTTCAACGCTGACTTCGACGGCGACCAGATGGCTGTTCACGTTCCCCTTTCCAACGAGGCCCAGCTGGAAGCGAAGTTGATCATGTTGGCTCCGAACAACATCTTTTCGCCTGCCAGCGGAAAGCCGATTGCGACCCCGTCCCAGGACATCACGCTGGGCGTGTACTACTTGACGTATGAGGACAAAAAACGCCGCAAGGCTTTCTTGGCCGCATCCGCGAAGGAGGCGGCATGGCTACAGCGTTCACACGATATGAAGAAGCGTCTTGAGGATGCACGCCAGGATTTGTCCCGCGGCTCGATTTCCGCAAGCGCATTGCGCGAACTCAAGAAGATGGTTGCCCAAGACGAGGCGGATCTCCAGGGCGAGATAGCCGCTGAAGAGAAGTACATTCGTCGCTACAACGACTACCATGAGCTGCTTCGCGCCTTTGAAATTGGTGAGGTCAAGATGCACGATTTCGTGTACTTGCGCAATCCGTTCCGCGGAAAAGATACGGTTTGGGGACAGGAAGTCCGGAACAATCCGTACATTGCCACCACCATTGGCCGTTGCATCTTCAATGAAGTCTGGCCGGAGGAAATGGGTTTCTACAATGGCCAGGTGACCAAGAAGGAAATGGGCAAGCTGATCAAGGAATGCTACGAGCGCGTCGGACGCGTCGGCTTGATCAAGGTCCTGGACATGCTGAAGGACCTGGGATACGAGTATGCCACAAAGGCCGGATTCTCAATCGGCATCAAGGACATGATTATCCCCGCCGAGAAGAAAGTCATGATCGAACAGGCGCAGAAGGAAATCGACATGTTCCAGAAGCAGCGCCTCGATGGTAGCATCACGGATCAGGAACGGTTCAACAAGAGCACTCAAGCTTGGACCGACGTGAACAACAACCTGGCTGAATTGCTGACGGGCGTCCTCGAGGAAAACGAGGGCAGGAACGAAATCAACCCAGTGTTTGCGATGCTGGATTCCGGAGCCCGTGGTAGCAAGGATCAGATTCGTCAGTTGGCTGGTATGCGTGGTTTGATGGCCAAGCCTAACGGCGCCATCATTGAGAACCCGATCAAGGCGAACTTCCGCGAAGGCTTGTCGGTCTTGGAATACTTCATCAGTTCCCATGGTGCTCGCAAGGGGTTGTCCGATACGGCCCTGAAGACCGCCGACTCCGGTTACATGACCCGTCGTCTGGTCGACGTCGCCCACGACGTGATTTGCACGGAGGACGATTGTGGCACGGTGAACGGCATCTACATGAAGGCTATCAAGGACGGTGCGAAGGATACGGTTTCGTTGACGGATCGCATTGTCGGTCGCTTCAGCGCCGATGATATCAAGGACTTCTCCACTGGCAAGCTGTTGGTTGCCGCGGGCGAAGAGATCACTGCTGACATAGCGAAGCAGATTGTCGCATTGTCGAATCTTGACAAGGTTCACATCCGCTCGGTGCTGACCTGCGAAAGCGAGCACGGCGTTTGTTGCAAGTGCTATGGTCGCAACTTGGCGACTGGCGACATGCCGTATCACGGCGATCCCGTCGGGATCATCGCTGCTCAGTCGATCGGTGAGCCTGGTACCCAGTTGACCATGCGTACCTTCCACAAGGGTGGTATCGCTGCGACATCGGAAAGCCAGAAGAGCCACAGGGCTCGCAAGGATGGCAAGCTGGAATTGGGCGGAATCACCGTTGATGACGAAGAGCAACTTGTTCCCATCACCATCATGAAGGAAGTGGTTCGCGGCAGCGAGGCTAGTCGCGGAAACGCCACCCTGTTTGTGGATGCAAAGGGCAAGGACGTCTACTACAAGGAAGGCTTTACTCGTATCGCCAAGGATCAGCGTGACCGCGCATCCTACATCCAGTACTGCAAGATGAACGGTATCCCGTTGCCGGAAAAAAACAAGGATGGCTTCAAGTCGAATCCTGATGTCGCACTGTTGGAAGGATACTTGGTTCTTGGTCAGACTGCGCACTTCAAAATGAATTATGCGTCTGAACAGGCTATCAAGGAAGGAACCTCGGGCGAAACCGAAATGCTCGAACTCCCTCAGGGTTCGATCATCTACTACCAGGATGGAATGGTCAAGAAGGATGCCTGCTTGGCTGAGTGGGACCCGTTCAACTTGCCTATCGACGCAAAGATCAACGGCGTGGTGAGATACAAGGACTTGATCGAGGGTACGACCATCGAGAACTCCAAGAACTACGCAGGCAAGATCGAGCACAAGGTCGTCGAGCACAGCGATGACATCCGTCCCGCGTTCGAAATCGTTGACATGATTCCCATGCACGTCAATTCCGGCGAATGCGTCAAGTTGCGTTTTGAGATTCAGCTTTTGCAGACATCGGCGGAAGGTTATTCCGACCTTGCCGGCGAGACTCGCAAGGGCGGTTCCGAGAAGCAACTGTATCGTTTCGACGATACCAAGTTCGTGAAGATCAAGGCGAGCGACGTCCGTCCCGATGAGATCAAGCTGTCGATGGACGCATCTGGTCGTCGCAGCCTGGTGATATCGAATGACGATCTTCGTCTTGGCAAGCTGTTGCGCCTGGAAATCATCGGACACGAGTTTGAGAAGGTCTCTAAGGGCGATGCCCTGACTTACGACGCCAAGCGCAAGCCCTTGCTGAAGGCTCCTTGCGATGGTGTTGACATGATCATTGACGACATTCACTTCGGCAAGGTCGAGGATGAGCACAAGATCAAGCAGGATCTGCTCTACTTGATCGGCTTGAAGTTGAACAATACCATTGAACTCGATCGCTTCGAGGATTTGGACGGCATGCGCATTGGCGCCGAGTCCACGGCGTTCTTCAGGGTCAAGGACGGCATGAAGAAGAGCCAGCAAGTTGGCTTGGCATTGGTGCGTAAGCGCGATGAGGTCCAGTTGCAGGAAGGCGCGTACTTTACGGTTGACGAGGGCGAATTGGTTGAGGCCGGTGACGAACTTGCCAAGTTCCCGCGTCAGAACGTGACGACCCGCGACATCACCGGCGGTCTGCCGCGTGTCGCCGAGTTGTTCGAAGCCCGCCATCCGAAGAAAGCCGCAGAAATCGCCAGGATTGACGGTCAGGTTAGCTTCGAGAAGGCTCCGAAGGGTCGCCAGGTCATTTGCATCACCGATCCCGAAAGCGGTGTCCGCGAGGAGCAGGTCATTCCCGCCGGCAAGCGTATCATCGTCAACAAGGACGACTATGTGAGCAAGGGCACGCCACTGACCAACGGTTCGCTGGTCCTGCATGACTTGCTTGACATCTGCGGTCCCCAGGAATTGCAGGAGTACATGTTGAACGAAGTCCAGCAGGTCTATCGTCTGCAGGGTGTTGAAATCAACGACAAGCACGTTGAAGTGATCATTCGCCAGATGATGAGAAAGGTCCGCATCACGGATCCTGGCCAGACCAGGTTCCTGTACAACGAACAAGTCGACAAGCGCAAGTTCCAAGAGGAGAACGAAAGGGTTCTGAACAGCGGCGGCATCCCCGCAGAAGCACAGCAAATGCTGCTCGGCATTTCGAAGACCTCCTTGTCGACGGACAGCTTCATCTCCGAGGCATCCTTCCAGGATACCACACGAGTCCTGAGCCAGGCCGCTACATTTGGACGCGTCGACTACTTGCGCGGATTCAAGGAAAACGTCATCATGGGACACCTGATCCCGGCAGGTACGGGATACCATACCGTCCAAAACGTCAAGCTGACATTCAATGTCGCTACCGCAGAAGAGGCGGAAGCCGAAACCGCAGCGCTGGAAATCAGCAAGAAGGAAGCCGAAGAGCGCGAAAAATTGGCAAAGCTGGAAAAACTGCTCAGCCAATAGTCGCGTAGCTTGAAGACGACAGCTGGAAAACCATCCTTCCGGCACAAGAGGGACCGCCGATGGACTAAGCCCAATCCAAAAAAGGGCGCCATCAGGCGGTCCGTTCTATATGTTGAAAGATAGAAACAAAACCCGATCCAATGAAGTCCCTTAAGGAACACCATAGGATTCAAAAAAAACTTTTCCAGTGGATGGTTGACAACATGGAAATTCGTGATAAATTATTCAACTCGATATTTTTAACATAGTATTCAGTGAAATTCAGCGAGAAAAGTAATGCCGACGATCAATCAACTAATTAGAAAAGGTCGCAGGGTCAAGCCGGCCAAGAGCCGCGTCCGTGCCTTGGATCAGTGTCCCCAGCGCCGTGGCGTATGCCTTCAGGTAAGCACCCGTACTCCCAAGAAGCCTAACTCAGCCTTGCGTAAGTACGCCCGTGTTCGTTTGACGAACGGTCAGGAAATCAACGCCTACATCGGTGGCGAAGGTCACAACTTGCAGGAGCACAGCGTTGTCCTGGTTCGTGGTGGTCGTGTCCGCGACCTTCCTGGTGTTCGTTATCACATTGTCCGCGGTTCCTTGGACACCCTCGGCGTTGACAAGCGTCGTCAAGGTCGTTCGAAGTACGGCACGAAGCGTCCGAAGCCCGGTGCGGCACCTGCAAAGGGCAAGAAGTAAGTTGGAGTCAATTGGCTAGTTGGCCATAGTGAATAGCATAGGGAAGAACGATGAGAAGAAGAAGAGCAGAAAAGCATCCTCAGATTCCTGACTTTCGCTACAACGACCTGATCATTGCCCGTTTGATCAACACGGTTATGGAGCGCGGGAAGAAGTCGACGGCACAGTCTATCGTCTACGGTGCGATGGATATTTTGAAGGAAAAGAAAGCTGATATGGAGCCATTGGAAGTATTCAGGCAGGCTCTTGAGAATGTCAAGCCTCGCCTTGAGGTCAAGAGCCGCCGCGTTGGCGGTGCTACGTATCAGGTTCCATTGGAAGTTCCAGCCGAGCGGCAGACGGCAGTTGCCTTGCGTTGGATCGTCAACTACAGCCGTGCCCGCAAGGGCGTCCCGATGGCAAAGGCTCTGGCAAGTGAATTGCTGGACGCATTTGACAACACCGGCAATGCCGTCAAGAAGAAGGACGATACGCACAAGATGGCGAATGCCAACAAGGCATTTGCCCATTATCGTTGGTAATTTTTGTTGCTGCTATTGATTTCCAGCCAGATTGGCGAGAGTCCAGTCTGGCTGGAAATGGTTTATTTGACAATTTACGGGGGGCGTTGAGATGTGCGCGGAAGCATCCTGCTTGAGAAACATCGGGATCATCGCTCACATTGACGCGGGCAAGACGACGTTGACGGAGCGGATACTCCGTTGGACTGGCGAGATACGTCATTGTGGCGAGGTTCACGAAGGGACTACCGTGACGGATTGGCTTCCGCAGGAGCGGGAGCGGGGAATCAGTATCATCAGCGCTTCGGTGTTGTGCCGTTGGCGCGACATACGCGTGAACGTTGTTGATACACCTGGTCACGTTGATTTCACGGCCGAGGTCGAGCGTGTCTTGCGGGTCTTGGATGGCGTTGTTGCGGTTTACTGCGGCGTAAGCGGCGTTCAGGCCCAATCGGAGACGGTTTGGCGTTGCGCCGATCGTCATCGGGTTCCCACCTTGGCATTTGTGAACAAGCTTGACCGCGTGGGAGCTGACTTCGAGCGGGTCTGCCGTCAGATCGGGACTCGATTTGGCGTTCCAGTGGCGCCGATGCAGGTTCCGCTGGGGTGCGAGGAGCAGTTCCGCGGGATGGTCGATGTGATCAGCGGCAAGCTGGTTGACGGTGATTCCATTGAGGATCATTCGGGCGACCAGGTCGTTGAGGAAGCTTTCGGGCATTTGGTGGAATGCCTTGCTGAGATTGACGATGCGGTCATGATCGAGTATCTGTCGGATCGTCGTCCAAGCGCGGAGTTGCTGCAACGTGCATTGCGCGATGCGGTAGCCGAGAGGCGCTTGGTTCCCGTGTTTGGCGGGAGTGCCTTGAAGGACATCGGAGTATCGGAATTGCTGGATGCGGTTCGGAACTACCTGCCATCGCCTGGAGAAGGGCGATCTGGATTGGGGATGTTGGTTTTCAAGGCTTTCTCCGAGGAGGAGTTTGGCGAGGCATTGAGCTGCGTTCGCCTTTATGGGGGATGTGTCCGTCCTGGAGACAGGGTGGTGAACATGCGGACCGGCGAAGAGCTGGTCGTTGAAAGGATTTACGAGATGCACGCCAGCGTGATGGAAATCGTCGAAGAGGCGTGTGCAGGCGACATAGTCGCAATAAGTGGATTTGGCTCTGGAGCCGCAACGGGAGATTCGTTGTGTGAACCAGGAGTCCAAGAGATTTTTGACAGGATAGATTTTCCCGAGCCAGTGATCAGCATCGCGCTCGAGGCGCGAGGAGACACGGACAGCGAGGGGCTGGGGGCGGTTCTCAAGGGAATGTGCCAGGAGGATCCCACGTTGCGGCTGCATCGGGGACCTGCACCTGGACAGTGGACGCTCTCAGGAATGGGGGAACTCCACTTGTCCGTCGTTTGCGATCGGCTTCGTGACGACTGGGGCATACAAGTGAGTTCAGGAAAACCTACGGTCAACTACCGCAAGGGGATAACGCAAAGTGGAGAGGCCGAATGCGATTTCACGAAACGTCTTCCGGACGGCCGTGAATTGAGCGCTCGAGTGGTGGTTTGCATCGAGCCATTGCCGGAAGGCAGCGGCGTAGTGATGGACGTCGGCGAAGGATGTTCGGAGGCATCCGAGCAATATGTCAAGGCATGCCTTGAGGGGTTGCGGGAGATCGTCGATTCAGGAACCGGTGACGGGATTGGATTGACGGACATGCGGATTTTGCTGTCTTGCGCGAGCGAGGGTGGCGAGCAGCCATCGGAGCTGGCGTTTCAGACGGCGTCGTCGAAGGCATTGTCGGATGCCGTTTTGGGGAGCAATCCCCGGATTTTGGAGCCGATCATGCGTATCGAGGTGACGGTTCCCCAGGAGCAGGTAGGGAGCGTGATTGCCGATGTGCAATTGCGTCGCGGGAAGATCACTGAGATGGAATCATGCCAATTCGGCATGACAAGAGTTTTGGCGTTGGTGCCATTGAGTGAGTTGTTTGGCTATGCGACAGCGTTGCGGTCATTTAGCGGTGGCCGTGGCGAGTTCATAGCGGAACCCGCAGTTTATGCTCCGGTTTGACCCGTAGTCAGAACAGGGGAGCGGCAACTGTGACAAGCTTAAGGCATCCACATTGTTTAAAGGTCAATAAACAAAAGAGTGAGACATGGCAAAGAAGCAATCCATTCGCATCCGTCTCCAGGCGTATGAGCATACGATCCTGGACCAGAGCACATCGGAGATTGTCAACACTGTCCGCAAGACGGGCGTTGAAGTCGTAGGTCCGATTCCGTTGCCGACACGCATTGAGCGGTTCACGGTCAATCGTTCGCCCCACGTTGACAAGAAGTCGATGGAACAGTTCGAGATTCGCACCCACAAGCGTCTGCTTGACATCATCGATCCCAGCCCGAAGACGGTTGAGGAGTTGAAGAAGCTGAATCTTCCGGCTGGTGTTGACATCTTCATCAAGATCTGACATGGGAGGCGTGAACAATGAGAAAAGGTTTGATAGGTAAAAAATTAGGTATGACGCACGTGTTTACGGCCGACGGCGTTGCCGTCCCCGTCACGGCGATCGAAGTTGGTCCTTGTCCTGTGGTCGCCCTGCGCACCCAGGCCCGCAACGGCTACAGTGCGTTGCAGCTGGGATTTGGCAGGCGGCAGGTCAAGAATGTGACGAAGCCTGTCCTCGGGATGCTCAGGGAAGCCAATCTCCAGGATACCCCCCCGATGATCATCCGCGAAATTCGCCTGGATGCCGATTCGGATTCCAAGGTCGGCGACGTCTTGAAGGCTGACGTCTTTGCAAAGGACGAATTCGTTGACGTGACCGGGCAGACCAAGGGTCGCGGATTCGCAGGCGTTGTCCGCCGCTGGAATTTCGGCGGTGGTCGAAAGAGCCATGGTGGCGCTTGGACTCGCCGTACTGGTTCTATCGGTGCGTGCTCCGCTCCCGGCAAGGTCTACAAGGGACGCAAGATGCCTGGTCAAATGGGCAATGTCCGTCGCACGAGCCAAAACCTGCAGGTCGTCGATGTTCGTCCAGAGAGCAACCTGATTCTCGTCAAGGGGTCAATCCCTGGCGCGAACGGTGGCTACGTAATCGTCCGCAATGCGGTTAAGAAGCAGCAGCATTAATCGGGGGTGACACGAGATGGCTACATTGGAAGTTAAAACGATGAGTGGCGCGACAAGCCCCGCTTCGATTGAAATTAGCGACAGCTGGCTTGAACGCGAAAAAGGCGTTCAGGCAGTTAAGGAAAGCGTTGTTGCCTTTATGGCCGGTCAGCGCAGTGGCACTGCCTCGACGAAGAACCGCAGCATGGTCAAGGGCAGCGGGCGCAAGCCTTGGCGTCAGAAGGGCACCGGTCGTGCCCGTACCGGCAGCGCACGCAGCCCCCTGTGGCGTGGTGGTGGAGTTGTCTTTGGTCCCCAGCCTCGCAGCTATGCGAAGAAAGTCAACATCAAGGTTGAGAAATTGGCCCTGAAGCGCGTCTTCACGGATCGTCTTGACGATGGCGAAATCATTGTGGTCGATGAAATCACGATGACCACTCCCAAGACAAAAGAGTTCGTCGCCTTCCTGAAAAACATCGGAGTTGAAGAGACGGCGTTGATCCTTGTTGACAACACCGCCCTCGATCCGGTCGAAGACGAAAACTCGAAGTATGGCTGGAAGGAGTCGAACCTGTATCTGGCGAGCCGCAACTTGGGCAATGTGATTGTGATGAGTGCGGGCAACGTGAATGCATATACGTTGATGCAGGGCAAGAAGGTTGTGATTACGAGCGCTGGTCTGCAGGCACTTGGTCAGAGACTGGCGTAAGGAGGAAATAAGCATGTTCAATCCTTACGACATTGTATACACGGTATTGATTACCGAAAAGGCGACTGCCTTGAGCGAAAAGTACAGCCGTTACACGCTGAAGGTGAATCCGAAGAGCAATAAGATTGAAATCAAGAAAGCCGTTGAAGCGATTTTCGATGGCGTCAAGGTTTCAGATGTGCAGACGATGAACTGCCTTGGCAAGCGCAAGCGCATGCGCAGTGCACGTTTGGGCAAGCGTCCGGACTGGAAGAAGGCGTTGGTCACCCTGAGCGAGGGTAGCATCGAGTTGCTGTAAGTTTTGAGGTTTACCAAATAGCATAGAGGCAAGAAGATGGGAATTAAGAAATACAAGCCAACGTCTCCAGGACGGAGACAGATGTCGGTGAGCGACTTTTCCGAGTTGACTCGTCGCACCCCCGAGAAGTCCTTGACTGAAGGCAAGCGTTCGACTGGCGGTCGCAACAACTTGGGTCGCATCACGGTTCGTTTCCGTGGCGGCGGTGTCAAGCGTCGCTATCGCATCATCGATTTCAAGCGTATCAAAGACGACATGCCTGCCGTTGTCGAGCACATCGAGTACGATCCCAACCGCAGTGCCCGCATTGCGTTGATCAAGTACGAAGATGGCACGAAGTCCTACATCATTTGTCCTGTTGGTTTGAAGCAGGGCGATGTGGTGATGAGCGGTTCGAACGCTGACTACAAGCCTGGTCACGTCCACTGCTTGAAGGACATTCCAGACGGATTGAATGTCCATTGCATCGAATTGTATCCTGGTCGTGGCGGCATCCTGGCTCGTTCAGCTGGGCAGAGCGCCATCGTCCGCGCCAAGGAAGGCGACTATGTCCAGATCAGGCTGCCCAGCGGCGAAATCCGCTTGATTCACGGCAAGTGCCGTGCTACGATCGGACAGGTTGGCAACTTGGAACACAGCAGCATCAACTTGGGCAAGGCTGGAAAGAAGCGTTATTTGGGAATCCGCCCGCATGTCCGCGGTGTTGCCCAGAACCCGATTGACCATCCTATGGGTGGTGGTGAAGGTCGTGCAAGCGGTGGCCACGCAAAGTCCCCGTGGGGGCAGTTGGCGAAGGGTTATCGTACACGCAAGCCCAAGAAGAATTCTGAGAAATTCATCATTCAGCGGAGGAAGAAATAATGTCACATCGTTCCCTTAAGAAAGGACCATTTGTCGATGAGCACCTGAAGAAGAAAGTCGACAAGTTGAATGAGAAGAACGCGAAGACGGTTGTTAGGACCTGGAGTCGTCGTTCGATGATCATGCCTGAGTTCGTCGGTCACACTTTCGAAGTTCACAACGGCAAGGTTTTCAACAAGGTTTTCGTGACTGAAAACATGGTTGGCCATCGTCTTGGCGAGTTCTCGCCCACCCGTACGTTCCGCGGTCATGGTGCTATCTCCGGTAAGTAATTATCGCTTGATCGCATAACTGCTGCGAAGCATTGGAATCCCGTTTTCGGCGTAAAGCCGAAAATGGGATTTTTTTGTGCCAAAAAACAATGTCAACGCTGAATGGTGAATGGTGAATGGTGAATGCTGAATGATTTGTCCGACCTGTCCGACCTGTCCGACCTGTCCGACCTGTCCGACCTGTCCGACCTGTCCGACCTGTCCGACCTGTCCCATGCCCATTCCAAAATTCTCCAATCTCGCCACAAAAGGGCATGTCACATGTATTTTGAGTACGAAACTGTGAAAGATTCGTCTTGGTTCAGGGATGGTTTTTCGGGGATTAGCCCAATGCGGCATGACATGCCACCCAAGGTGCTCTCATCCCACCTCGGATGCCCCAACAGCACCCAAGGTGCTCTCATCCCACTCCGGATGCCCCAACAGCACCCAAGGTGCTCTCATCCCACTCCGGATGCCCCAACAGCACCCAAGGTGCTCTCATC
>JAGVUR010000196.1 GCA_019136135.1 Verrucomicrobiota bacterium | reverse complement strand
GGGCGGAGGCCCCCTTACGGTTGGGTGGGCTAAAGCCTTATTTGCACCACTAAAAAATCGCGGTTTTTTGGAAAATTTCAAGCAAGAATCATGCACAATCATTGACAAACATCGGAAATCTTCCAGAATCACAACCCATTTGGTAATCCGGATGATTCTTGATGACTCCGAACGATTAGCAGGTCATTTCCCCATACCTATTTGAGTAGGAAATAAAAGCAATCAAACTTCGACCTGAGCACCCGGTCTCCGCCTGCCCTGGCAAGGAAAAAAACAGCGGTTGGCGTCACCCCAAAACAAAGAGGGATTTCGATTCGCCCAGCTTTGTATTCAGGGGGCATGTCACATGCAGTTTGAGTACGAAAACGTGAAAAAATCGACGCCAAAACCAAGTCGTTTCTCATGGGGAAAACTGCGGTTGTCTTCACCCCAAAGCAACTTGTGTCCAATCGCGTCTATTCGCGGTTCCCTTTTTTAGGTTTACCCGCGAGAATCCTACGTGGATTGTCAACCGTGATCTTTCGAAGCTGATCTTCCGGGATTCCACGTTCTTTCAATCGCGGCAGGACGACGTCCGCCACGACGCACAGCCCTCTTAGGTCGTCGTGGACCGTGCCAGGCCGCCTCTCATTGGGATACTTGCCATTCCACTTGTCCTCGCAACAGATGTAGTCATGGGAGAGCACCAGCCTGTCAGCATAGCCCCTCGTGCAAAGCTCTGCCACCATATCAGCCTTTTTCAGTGCACCATCCCCTCCCCTGAAGATCCTGTCGCAGCACAGGCTGGTTCCCTTTTGCAGGAGTTCCAACGGATAATCCAGCTTATAGCTATCCAGGCAATGGCCGACGACTATCGATTCGGCTGGCACGCCCCACTCCTTCAGCCTGTCCACCGCCTCAAGACCATTGCGGTGCCCCGCATTCGTATGGACGTAAATCGGCAAACCGCACTCGATGCTCACCAATGCGGCAACATGCAAATACCGGATGTCCTCATCGGTCAGCTGGGCACGCTCGACCGCGACCTTATATATCGCAGGACGCACTCCGCTCTCCCCGATCCCGTCGACGACCTCGTCAATGAAATACGCCGCCAGGACATCGGCAGGCATCCGCATGAACGCGAAATCCCCAGGGTAGTACATCCCCGTCGATATGCATATCGGCATGCCGCTTTCCTGTGAAATCCGTCCGATCAGCTCCACGTCCCGCCCTAAATTCAAGGCCGTACCGTCAACGATCGCCCCCACCCCTGCGGCTTTGGCAATCGCCAGCCGTTCCAGCGATCGCGCCACGACAAGTTCTTTGTCCAGCCACGCATCTCCGAAGAACTTGGTCATCACCGGCGAAGACGCGATGATGTGCTCATGCATCAACGTCATTCCATCCCAATTGCCATCGCTTTTGCCCAAAACCGTTTCCATCATCACATCAACCTTGGTTATGGCTTTCTCAACATCTACCGCTTTCGTCGGGAATGACACATTCCTCGTTCAACCGCAACAATGCACGGGTCCACTCGTGCAACTCGCGCCAATTGCCAACCGTCAACCTAGGCGCCTCGCCACCCAATGCCATCTCAAGCAACGCTTGAATCTGACATGCGGTCTCCGGCGAATCCTCGTAGTCAGACAACCACCCGCCTTCGCGCAAATACACCAGAATGATACCGGTCAAAATGGCCTCCGGCAACAAATCACCTGACGATAATCGCCCAAAACCTACTTTCATCGCCTGAAACAGGTACGGACAACCTAGTCCGGGAGGCATATTCGCCAAGCTGAATCGAGATAGCCAGCACCCGGCAGAATATCGCTCGTACACGCGACTCAACCCGCCATAGTCGGCTAAAACCTCAACGCCATCGCATCGCTTCAACTCGCGCCCATTGTCCAGATACGTCACTTGAAGCAAGCGAAACAAGCCGAAGTCAACACCGCCACGCCGACCGCTTCCATTGCCATAGACCACGAAAGCCAGGCGACCGCTGGAAGGTGTCACCCCATTGGCAATGATCTTGTTGTCGCCGACCCGAGTCGTACGCAAGACCAAGAATTCTGTCGACTGGTTGTCAGCCATTGTTTTGCAGCCCTGTCACCATTCTGAAATTGCCTTTAGCCGCACCAAGGCGTCCTGGTTGCCGCACAGTTTCCTCATCAGGTCGATTTCTGCCTGCAGGTCATGCCGATTGACGATTTCCTCATTGCTGTGATTGCCTTTGGTTGGCATCAGCACCGGGAAGACGAGCCCTGTCAAGCCCGCCCTAGGGAACGCCACAGCATCGGTACCGCTGTAATTGTAGATTTCGGCCTGGATGTCAATTCCCAATTCCGAGCACAGCTTCGTGAACTGATCAACGACGACTTGTCCCAGGGCGACCGACTTGTCCGTCACCGTCAACACCGGACCATGTCCAAACTTGATTTCCTGGTCATCGTCCACATACGTGGCATCCAGGCAAAACACCATGTCGGGCTTGTAGTGATTAGCCAAAACCGAAGCGCCAAAGCCCGTGAACTCCTCTCCGCCAGTCACCGCCAGCGCCACATCGACGCCGGAAGCCCAATCGAGGGAGCGCGCCAACTCGCACAGTACAAAGCAACCAAGGCGATTGTCCAAAAACGGTCCCTTCAAAAAATCGCCGTCTTCCAGCTGCGTGCCCTCAAAGCACACACGATCGCCACGGCAAAGTCCTGCTTCGTGGCATCGCAGGAACTTATCGGATTCTTCGCAGCGCAATGTCCCTTTGAACTTGAGTTTCCCACGCTTTGCGACAACCGGCACGTCAGTTCCTTCTTCGACATACGGCTTGCCGAGTTCGACTGCGTTGCCGACGCCATCTTTAATCGATTGCACGATAAAGCCCGGCGAGTCCGCATGGGCGCAGATCAGTACCGCTGGATTCGCACCGCGACTTTTGCCGTTTCTTGCAACCAGCGCATATCGTCCCAAGGATGCAGTATGCAGTCCGCAATCTCGAAACGCCTCCTTCATCACTGCCATGACCTCGTCCTCGTCCCCGGTAGTCGAATGGCACTCGACCAAACGCCTCAGCAGCTCCACATCCATTTCCGTCACATCTCCTTATAGCCCGTCGTAGGGACGACCGACATGCGTTGATTATCCAAGGCAATCGCATTCATGTTCCGCATGCTGACGTTGAAAACCAGCCCCATGCACATCAACGTGGAAACCATGCTGGAGCCTCCGTAACTCAGGAACGGCGCCGTCAACCCGGTCGTCGGCAACCAACCGCTGACGACACCGATGTTGATCACCGCCTGGAAGGGAATCAAAATACCCACTCCCAGGCAGATCAGCAGCCCTACCTTGTCATGGCAACCTCGCGAAATGCCCACAACGCACATCAGGAACAATGCATAGAGCGAGATGACCAGCAACACCCCAAGGAATCCAAGCTCCTCGCCGAGAACCGCCACGATGAAGTCCGTATGGGATTCGGGCAGGTAGTTGTTCTTCATCAGGCTTTTGGTAAAACCCCGTCCTTTAAGTCCTCCGCCGCCCAGCGCCATTTCGGAATGGTCCAGCTGGTACCTGTCTCCCTTGTCCTTGCCGCCGGAAGACGGCGCCATGAACGAGGTGATCCGCCGCATTCGCATAGGGCTGGACACGATCATCGTCGTACCCAATGCAACGGCAATCAATGCCATCGGCAACAAATACCGGATGCGAACCCCTGCCAGGAACATGATCCCGAACACCATCATCCCCGTAATCACCGTCGTACTCAAATCCTTGCCCAGCAAGATCATCGCCAAAACATAGCCGCACAATGCGCCTGGAATCAGGAATCCCTTGACGAATTTGCCAATTGTCTCCTCGTCACGTGTCCCGTAATAGGATGCCAGGAACAGCAACAGAGCGGGCTTGGCAAACTCCGATGGCTGAACCATCACCCTGCCTGCCAGCCGCAACCAGCGATATCCACCCTTGATTTCACCTGGCATGAACGGCATCTTCAACGCAGCTTCAACCGATACCAACTTGCTGATCAGCATGCATGCGAACAGATAAGTCAATGCCAGCGCAACGGCCAACAGAAAATAATGTGAGTAACGAGCAAGCCACTCCAGCTTGATCAAGCTCAATACAACTGCCGCTACAACCCCACACCCAATCCACACAAACTGACGGTAGAAAAAGTAGTTCCCGCGGCTGTCAAACGTCGTCGAATAAATCATCACCAGGCCAATGCACAGGAGAAGACCAACAACCACCAACAGCAAATACGTGAAAAAACGGCACCAGCACTGCATCATCAATCCTCACAACAAAACACGTCCAAACCACGAAGGCTCGCTTCACTGGATTCAGACTCCAATACAACACGCAACTGACGAACCGCCAACTGCGGGAAACGACAGATCGCCTTGTGACCCAAACTCGTCCCCCGGGACAACTCAATCCAATCACCCAAATGATTCGGATTCGCTTCAATGCGATAGCCGAAAACATGCTCGCCGGCAACCAAGTCCTCCATCAACACAACATGATCCGCCAAGGTCGGCGCGCCAAAGGACTTCTGGTAGGTCAAGCCATCGCGTCCAAAATCAGACAACGTCGCAATGGGCTTCCCAAACCGACGCTTCACCTCGCGACCAAACTCAAGCAATGAAAGGACATCGGGATCGGGAAACAAGCCGCGACGGTCAGGCCCAATGTTCAAAAGCAGGTTGCATCCACGCCCAACGCTCAAGTAGTACAACCCCATCAGCTCAGTGACGCCCTTGACCGTGTCGGCATCATGGTCGCTGTAGAACCAATTCTGCAGGCGCATCCGGCAATCGCATTCCGCAGGCAACCACTTGGGGCGACCTTCGGCGTCCACAACCGTGTTCCAAATCGGCTGAGGCGCAAGCCCAAGCTCGTTCCCTACCCAGCGGAAATTCGGATCGCCCATCGAGAAAATCAGGATTTCTGGTTGCATCCTGCGAATCTCCGAGCATATCCTTGGCCAATCGTAGCGATGGTCGCCAGATCCGCAACCGTCAAACCAAAGGATGTCAATCTTCCCGTACGGGACAAGCAACTCGGAAATCTGGCCGATGAAATAGTCGTCGTACGCCTTGGGGTCGTCATAGCGCTTGCCGGAGGCGTCCATCGGAGAATAGTACAAGCCGACTTTCAAGCCGTGACGGCGGCAGGCTTCCACGTATTCGGCGACCACATCTCCGCGTCCCCCCTTCCAGCTTGACCCAGCCACCGAGAAATCGGTCATCTTCGAAGGCCAATTTGCGAATCCGTCATGATGCTTCGCCGTCATGACCATATACTTGGCACCTGCCGCGCTGGCGACGGATGCCCACTGGTCGCAATTCAGTTGCGACGGCAGGAACTGGCTGGGATCCATTGCCTTCCCATCCCAGTCCCGATGCCCCTCGTAGAACGTCCTGATCCCAAAATGCACGAATATCCCAAATTCAAGGTCTTGATACTCCAATTGCAACGGGGTAGGAATTCCAGTCTTCATCGCTTGCTGCCCTTTGTGTCTGCTGTAAACCCAAGCCAATCTATATTTTCGGCGGAACTGTTGCCTTAATTTTTGAACGACTCCTATGTTTAATATAGCACGATTCAAATACAAAAAAGGCATAAATGGATTTTTCTAGTCGATTTTCCAGCGAGATGATGAAATCCCCCAGTCTTTCGTACAATGAAGAATTGATTTCGCGGTCAGCAAGCCCCATCTCGCCACTTGATTTTTCCGTTGGAATCGTGGCAACATCCTTGACCTTGTGCTACATTACTCCATTGTCGATTTTTCTTACTTTAACCTATAATGCAGATTTCATATTTCGAGCTACCATGGAACAACTCAAAGCTTTATTTGACCAAGGCGGTTTTATCTTAGTCGTTCAGGCCGTTCTCATCATCATTTCCCTAGCGATTTTCCTGGAACGGTACTATTTCTACTACAGCTCCCAATTTGACATGCACGAGTTCCTTCACGGGATCCAAAACAACGTCAGGAACAACAAGATCGTGGTTGCCGTATCGATTTGCGACGGCAAGAAAAGCCCGGTTTCCTCCGTTGTCCGTTCCGTGATCTTGCATGCGGACAAGGGGGAAGCGGCGATCAGGATCGCAGCAGATGAAACGGCGATGACGGAATTGCCCAAGTTGAAGCGCGGACTCAAGCTGCTTGCCTGCATCGGCAACATCACCCCGATGCTGGGACTGCTCGGAACACTCGTCGCCATCTACAAGATCTTCGAGCAAATCGAGGCGGGCGGCCGTTTCATCGAGACCACCGCCGTGGCAGGAAGCGTCAAGGAAGCGCTGATTACGACGCTCTTCGGACTGATTTCGGCCATGCTCGTCCACCTCTGCTCGTTCGTCTTGTCGGCAAAAGTGGAGTCGATCGTCCTGGACATGGAAAAAGCTTGCGCGGAAATGACCCATTTCTTCCTGATGAGAAAACTTACCGCAAACGAAGCGCAGGAAGAGCAAGCGCCACAACCGGAGAAGGCAAATGATTAGGTGGCACACGAAAATCGAATACAAATACGGACAATACCCAATCGTCGCAATCCTCGATTGCTTCTTTATCCTGTTTATCATCTTCTTCATCAATAATTCAGTGATCTTCTGGCCGGGAACAAAACTTGAAACCGACCTCAACCTACCCGTGACAACGATGGAAAACCTCCAGAAGGCTGACAAATTCATCGTCACAGTCACCAATTCAGGACAGATCTTCTTCAACGACAAGTCCCTCGACCTCGTCGGACTCGAAACTGAACTTCAAGAAAAAGTGCTTGACTCAAATCAAGCAAAAAAAACTGAAAATGACGATGACCCAACTGAACAGGCGACGATCATCCTCAGGGCAGACAAGAACATCACCTACGAAAAACTCAACAGAATCCTCGAAACGGCACAAAAACTGAAACTCGGCGTCGTTCTGCTTAATGACATACAGCATGAAACAACCGCGCCAAGGGTCAATCTGCGGGACGAACAATGACTCCAAAAACACAGGAAAAAAAGGACTATTGCCTGAGAATGGCCGCCGCAATCGCGGTCGCCGTCCTCCTGCACGTCCCATTCCTGCTTGTCAAGGCCAAGAACGGGAACATCCAAAACCAGCCACATGACCTGTTCGCGAACCAGTCCCCAAGGGCTTTCCTATTCCCTTCAAGAAACACGAAAAACCTGGACAAGAACATCCTCGCCATCTATGAATGGGCGGATTTCGACGATCCAACCGTCATCATCCATCCAAACCCGGATTACGGCTTCACCAAGTTCATACCCAAGACACCGCCGCAAGAGGTCGTCCAGCTCCCCGAAGTCGAGCCGCCCAGGACAGAAAAGTCATTCCCGGAAATCCCGGACAGGCCCCTCGAGGCAAACGCAAGAAGCACGGCTGAAAACATCCAGGCCGCATGGAACAAGGATACCCACTTGACCCTGCCTGCCCCGCAACGAATCGTCAGGCCGAGAGGCGTCTTCTGGACAACCGAATACGGCACAAAATTGATCAACCCGCCTAAGCTTGACGAGGAAAAGCAAAACCTCGCAATCCTGAAAGGAACCCCGAAAAGCGTCACGAAGATCGAAATCGACCCCAATCCCAACCTGCCGCTGAAACGGATCGTGCTCAGGGAATCCTGCGGAAACAAGGATCTTGACATGCTTGCTGTCGAAGCCGTCAGAAATGCCCTGGAAAACTCCGGAGACAAACCGCTGCTTCCGGGATTCAGCCCAACCCAACCGGTCACGCTCGTCGTCGACTGGAGACTGTGAACCCATCGGAGCCATCTGGACAATGCCTTTCCAATTGACATTTTCAGACCAAAACTCCTCGTCCGCCAACGACTTGAAGCGCAAGACGACCCTGACGTTCGAGATGGCGCCTGTGGTCGCAGGAACCAAGGAATGCCCGATTCCGGGAATTGACAAGCCTGTCTTCAAGATCCTTGCAAACGAGGACAAGACTTATGCGATCGAACCCCTTCGCGATAGCGATATCCGGCTCAACGGCTCGCCAGTCAAGGAAAAGACAAATCTCAAAAGCGGCGATGAAATCCTGTGTCCGCCCGCCATCGTCAAATTCTACACTGTCCGTCCCAAGGCGAAGCAATCATGGCAGTCTGCCCTGCTTACCTTCGCCGCAAAAGTCGCGATCGCAGTCTTCCTCGCCGTTCAAGTGACCGTGATGTTCTGGCTCCCGTGGCAGCTCTCCTCCTCCACGATCTGGGATGGAGCCGCTGCCAAGCAGAAGATCACCCAAAAGCTCGAATCCACAAGAAAGCGGGTTTCGGCGCTCCTCAAGCAAAAAGACCTGGACAAGGAGGACACGCTGACGCAGCTTCTGATCGCACAAGTCGCACTTGACGTCGAACAACGCTCCCTGCATCTCAGAAAGCACGAAGACCAGATGAGCAGATCCCAGAGGCGGAACATGGTCGAAGACCTGGACAAGCTCAATGCAATCCTGGATGACGTGGAAAGCAAGAAGCCATTCCCCGAAATCCCGAAGCCGGATATCGACGCAGCAGTCAAGGCAATCCTTCACAAATAAACTCCATAGGCAACGATAACCATGACTCAATTCCAACCCCTATCGCTCGCTGGCCGAGTACGGGATTTCAAAAAGTTCAGGGTCGCCGTCATTGGCGACTTGATGCTGGACAAGTACATCTGGGGACGCGCAACAAGAATTTCCCAGGAGGCTCCGGTGCCGGTCGTCTGCGTTGACAGGCAGAACATCGTCCCAGGTGGAGCGGCAAACGTGGTCCGCAACCTGCTTGCACTCGAAGCAAAGGCAAACGCGATCGGCGTCATCGGAAACGACCACGATGGAGACAACCTGACGACGATTCTCGATGAAGCCGGTGCTGACACCAAGCACATCTTCAGGCAAGACGACAGGATGACTACCGTCAAAACCAGGGTGATCGCATCCAACCAGCAAGTCGTCAGAATCGATTTCGAAGACACCATATGCATCACAGAGCAATGTCAAAAACAGATTCTCGAGAATCTCCAGGCCTGCCTCGAGCAACAGCTCCTCGATGCGATCATCCTGGAAGATTACGCGAAAGGCGTCTTCACTCCAGAGCTGATGGACGAAATCGCAAAATTGGGCAACCAGGCGAATATTCCGGTCACCCTTGACCCGCATTCATCCCATCCCTTTGACATCAAGGGAATCTCGCTGATGACGCCAAACCGCCAGGAAGCTTTCGCACTCGCGGAAATCCCATACCAAAAATGCAGCGGAGACCCAACACAGGACAAGGCGCTACTCCAAGTCGGAAAAATCCTCAAGGATCGCTGGCAGAACAACATGCTCCTAATCACCCTGGGCGGCGATGGAATGGCGCTCTTCCTCGATGACGATCCAGTTCCAATCCATATCCCCACGCGGGCACGACAGGTCTTCGACGTGTCCGGAGCGGGAGACACCGTGATGGCGACCATGACCCTCGCACTCCTCGCAGGGGCAACGCCGGAAGAAGCCGCAGTCATCGCAAACCATGCCGCAGGAGTCGTCGTCGGACTCGTCGGCACAGCGCCGATTTATGCCGACGCACTCCTCGATGCGATCCAACAAAGCAATTGAAAACCATAACAAGATCAAACCAGGCCAACCATGAAATCCATCGCAGTCATCCCAGCACGATACGCTTCAACTCGATTCCCGGGAAAGCCCCTCGCACTGATCGCCGGCATCTCAATGATTCAAAGATGCTACGAAAATACGTGTAAATGCAAGAGGTTCGACCAGGTGATCGTCGCGACTGACGACCAACGCATCTTCGACCATGTGACACAATTCGGCGGAAAGGCGGTGATGACGTCCGAAAACCACCAAACCGGCACGGACAGAATCGCGGAGGCAATCCAAGGAATCGACGCAGACCTGATCATCAATGTCCAGGGTGACGAACCGATGATTCCGCCATCGGTCCTGGAAGAACTCATTGACGCCATGGTCGAATCCAAGGCGGACATGGGCACTGCGGCCGTCCCCTTTGACATCGCCGGCGCCGATCCCAACAGCCCCAATGCCGTCAAGGTCGTCCTGGACAACAAGGGCTTCGCGCTTTATTTCAGCCGTTCGCTGATCCCCTTCCCAAGGACTGGCGGCGAACCTGTCCAGCCGCTCCTGCACTGGGGACTCTACGCCTACACTCGTGACTTCCTGCAGAAATTCGTCGCCTGGCCACAATCCCCCCTTGAGAAGTGCGAGAAGCTGGAACAGCTCAGGGCACTGGAAAACGGAGCCAGGATCATGGTCATCAAGACGAAGCACAGATCAATCGGAGTCGATACGCCCGAAGACCTGGCGGAAGCGGAAAAAATCTTTTTGGCTCAATAACCACGTACTTGGAAAGAGATTGCCATGATCAAATTCAAACTTACAGAAACGATTTCCGTCGGCGACGGGCAGCCGCTCGTCATCTTCGCGGGACCTTGCGTCGCAGAGTCGCTGGACATCTGCAGGACGATCGCGGAAAAAGCCAAGACTGTCTGCGACAAGCTCGGCCTACCCTATTTCTTCAAGGCGTCATTCGACAAGGCGAACAGGACCTCCGCCACTGCCTTCCGGGGGCCGGGACTCGAAAAGGGGCTGGAAATCCTCGCAACGATCAAACGCGAATTCAATTGCCCAATCATCACCGACGTGCACGAACCCGAACAATGCGCACCCGTGGCGGAAGTCGTTGACGTTCTTCAAATCCCCGCGTTCCTCTGCAGGCAGACAGACCTGCTCCTGGCAGCCGCCAAAACCGGCAAGCCGATCAATGTCAAGAAAGGACAATTCCTGGCTCCGGAAGACATGAAGCCAGTGATCGGGAAACTTGAATCCGCCGGCAATGACCGTGTCTTGCTCACCGAGCGCGGCGCAACCTTCGGCTACCATAACCTGGTCGTCGACATGAGATCCCTCACCATCATGAGATCCCTGGGCAAGCCCGTTGTCTTCGATGCCACGCACGCCGTGCAACTCCCCGGCGGACAAGGTACGTCCTCGGGCGGAAACAGGGAATTCGTGCCGCCATTGGCAAGAGCAGCAGCAGCCGTCGGAATCGATGGACTTTTCCTTGAAACGCATCCGACGCCCGAAAAGGCACTATCGGATGGAGCCAACTCGCTCCCGACAGAACAACTCTTCAACTTACTTAAAAACATAAAGGATATTCATGGACTGGTTGGAAAAATGCAATGATATCAAGGTCGTAGCCTTCGATGTGGACGGAACATTGACAGATGGAAGCATCGGATACGGATGCGGATCCGATGACGATATCAAATTCTTCAATATCAAGGACGGAAAGGCAATCCAAATCTGCAGAAGCCTCGGAATCAAAACCGCGGCTGTCACAGGACGGGGCGGAAAGGCAAACCAGAAACGACTGACCGAACTCAAAGTCGATCTGATCCTTGATAAATGTCACAACAAACGCGAGGGGATGCTGCAACTTTGTGAGTTTTTTGAAGTCCAACCCCATAACTGCCTCTTCGTCGGCGACGACCTCATCGACCTCTCGGCTTTCGCAACATGCGGAATCGCAGTCGCCGTGGCGGATGCGGCACAGGAAGTCAAGGACTACGCAGACTGGATACTCGATACGCCAGGAGGAAGAGGAGCGCTCAGGGAAGCAGTCGAAAAACTCCTCAGAATCACAGGCAGGTGGGAGGAAGTCATGAAACCATATAGGGAATTCTTCAAGGACAAAGCCGAAAAATGACCAAGGTCGCCTTCGTTTTCATCTCGGCTTTCATCATTGCAGCACACAGCGCTTCAGCCACGGACTGGAGCCTGGGACAAGGCGGCAACCTCGATGTTTATGATTTTTCGTCCTGCGGATTTGATGACGAGAACAACCCCTCGTGGCAACTAAAAGGGCAAAAGGCAACGGTCAGAGGCACCATAACAAGAATCAACAACTGCCAGCTGACCTTTTTCCTCAAAAACAAGAACAAGGACTCGGCAATCCTAAAGCCTGACGAATCAGGAAAACTAAAGGTCATCCTCAAAACACCACAGTGCGATTTCAGCCACGCAATGGGAGAAGTCAAAAGCGACCAACCGCTGGCCATCGACCTGGGAACATCAATCGATGCAACAGGAATCGGCTTTGATATTGACCTTAAAAGACACGTGGTCCTCATTCGCTCCGCAGTAAAACTCACATTCATACTCCCAGAAAAAACAGCTAAAGTTCTAAAGAAGGGACACGGAAAATGAAACCCAACAAATCCTTTAGATTCATGTTGATTGCGTTCATCGCATTGATCACGTCAATCTCGGCTCAAGACAAAAGTCAAAAGCAAAATGAGGGAGAACCTGATGAACTCATCATCTCCGCAGATAGAATGGAAATGCAACTCGATGGAAAAACAGTCGAACTGACAGGAAATGTCAGAATCGAAGACTCGACAATGTGCCTGACATCACTCAAAATGATGGTCTATCTCACCGATGATAAGGAAGAAAAGAAGGAGGAGAAGGAGAAGGAGGAGAAGAAGGAAGAGAAGAAAGAAGAGGAAAAGGACGCAACTGAAGGGATGAAGCTTCAGAAAATCATCGCCGAAGGTGAAGTCGTACTCAGAAAACTCGATGGAACAGAATCGGCGATGAGCGACCATGCAACCTATGACGTCTCTGACGATACGATCGTAATGACCGGAAATTGCTCCATCGTAAAGGGCACCAACAATCTCCGTGGCAATAGGGTCACCTACAACAGGAAACTCGGAAAAATCAACCTGGAGGGAGGAGTCATTACTTTCAAACTCAAGCAAGGCAAGGACGGGGCTTCAGGATTGAGTGATATGTTCACTGGAAAGAAAGAAGAGAAAAAAGACGAAAAGAAGGAAGAAGTAAAGAAAGAAGAGAAAAAGGATGAGGTAAAGAAAGAAGAGAAAAAGGATGAAAAGAAGGAAGAAGTAAAGAAAGAAGAGAAAAAGGACGACATAAAGAAAGAAGAGAAAAAGGACGAAACAAAGAAATAACTCCAGGGAGCAAAGTCGATCGTCCTGCGTCCTAATATTTAATAAACCTTTACGTCTTACTTGATCTACTATGGCAGAACCTCTTCTCAAAGCAGAAAACCTAGTCAAAATCTACGGAAGCCGCTGCGTCGTCAACAACGTATCATTGGAAGTCGCCCCGGGTGAAGTAGTTGGTCTCCTGGGGCCCAACGGTGCGGGGAAGACCACGTCTTTCTACATGATCGTCGGCCTGATCGAGTCCAATGCGGGGAAGATTTCCTTTGAAGGGAAAGACGTATCCAAGCTTGCCATGTACGAGCGTGCGCGTCTCGGAATGGGCTACTTGGCTCAGGAACCATCGATTTTCAGGAAATTAACGGTCGAAGAAAATGTCATGGCGGTGCTTGAATCGCTTGAACTTACAAAAAAAGAACGTAAATTGAGACTAGGCGAGTTGCTCAACGAGCTGCAACTCACACATCTAGCCAAGCAAAAAGCGTTTACACTTAGCGGAGGTGAACGAAGAAGACTCGAAATCACACGCGCACTCGCGACAAACCCAAAATTCATCATGCTGGACGAACCCTTCGGAGGCGTCGACCCAATCAATGTCAACGAAGTTCAGAAGATTATCGCAAACCTCCGTGACAGAGGACTAGGTATCCTAATCACGGACCACAATGTCAGGGAAACCCTTGCAGTAGTTGACAGGGCATACCTGATCTGCAACGGGGAAATCCTCTTCGCAGGATCCGGAGACCAGCTCCTCAATGACCAAAAGGCAAGACAAGTCTACCTCGGACCTTCATTCAACCCTTGATGTCGACGAGGTCTGCCTCGCCGATGTTTACCTTCTGTAACTCTTAATAAATCAACAGGAGAAACAAACGAATGGAAATCATCATCAGCGCAAAAAACTATACCCTTGACGACGAGCTCAAGGCACTAGCTGAAGCACAAGCACAAAAGCTCGCATCCGAATTCTATATGCAAAAGATCACCTCGATTCGGATCGTCTTCTCAGTCGAACGCAACTGGCACGTCGCAGACGCGCTCATGAACGGCAAAAGATTCTCCTTCAATGCAAAAGCCATTTCCAATGACATGAGAGTATCCTGCGCCAAGGCCATCGAAAAACTGGCCAAGCAACTCAGAAGATACCTCGAAAAAATCAAGACCGTCGCAACCAAGGCAGACCCGCAAACCAAGGAAAAAATCTGGACGTCTGAAGAACTCAAGGACGACAACGAAATTGTCGATTTCCTCGATGACGAGTTCTCAGACAACTAAGGGACCATAGTTCACAAGATGACACCCGGCGCCCGCCCAACAGGACTCGTTGGACGGGCGCACTCACTTTTAAGGCTAGAATACAATTATGCAAAACTTCAAAATCGTCAAAATCGTCGACCCAACCTGGAAACGTCCTTCCTGGGACGAGTATTTCCTGAAACTCGCCATGCTTGCCAGCGAACGGGCGACATGCCCCAGGATGCACTGCGGCTGCGTCCTCGTCAAGGACAGGTACGTCCTCGCAACGGGATACAATGGTTCCCTTCCAGGAACACCGCACTGCTACGAGGAAGGATGCATGCTCGTCAACGACCACTGCGTACGGACAAACCACGCGGAAATCAATGCGATCTGCCAAGCATCCCAACATGGAATCAGCCTCGCCGACGGCACCGCATACGTAACGAATATGCCCTGCACCAACTGCGCCAAGGCGCTGATAGCGGCGGGAATCAAGAGAGTCGTCATTTTCTCAGATTACCACGATACCCTGGCCGAACGATTCTTCGATGAGGCAGGGGTAAAGCTCGACAGGCTCCCAATGCCCGACACAACAATCAACTACAACCTGGCAAAGTACAAGTCGGCAAAACAATTCGAAAACGACAAACCTTGACTGAACTTTTCGACCTATCAGGGCGAAAGATTTTTCGCCCCTACCTGTTTCCTTGACAAGGCAACCATCCAGAGGAGATCCCGATGAAGAAGCTACTCCTGCTTTTGTTTTTTGCGACATGTATCGCTTGCCCTGCCCAGCGCAAGAAATTCATTGCTCACGGATGGGATCTCCTGTCCTGTTCACCTCAAATTCTGCTTGAAAACATCGATGCCTTGGAGCAGCTTCCACTTGCCGGCTTAAGCATCCGAATGCTAGCCAAGAACGATAGCGGAAAGACTGTCTGGTCCTCCTCTCCCCTAGTCTGCGAACGCCTGAAGCCAGAATGGCTTGACCATCATCGCCCCGCCCTGAAACGCGTCTGCGGAGGCACCCTGAAGGACAACTTCATAACCACGATGTGGGCGCCGCAAAAACGCCTTGCTTGGCAGGATGACGAAGCCTGGGATCGAGCCGCAAACAACCTCGGAGTTCTGATGGCTCTGGCAAAGGAAGTCGGCGCACGTGGCTTGCTGATCGATCCGGAAGACTATCCGAAGTCGAAGCAATACGACTACCTCGGCAGTGCCGATGGCGGAAGCTATCGCGAGATTGCAACCCTTGCCCGCAAGCGAGGCGCACAACTGATGCAGGCCATGGGCAACGCCTACCCAAATGGCACGCTCCTGGCATTCTGGCTGTTTTCCCTCAGCAACTTGAGCCTTTACAAAGGAACAACCGCCCCTGCCCAAATCCTGGAAACATCGGGCAATCTCTGGTATCCCTTCCTCGAAGGCATGCTGGATGTGGTCCCGGAAGACTTCACCATGGTCGATGCCACGGAGAACGGATACACGATGAAGTTCGAGGATTACGACTTCTACAAGGCAGCCCTTAACATCCAAAGGGACCCCATTCGATTCCTGTCGCCAGAAAACCACAAGAAATACCGCCACAATGTCCAAGTCGGATTTGGACTCTACCTGGATATGTACACCAATCAAGATCCGACAAAGTATTATTACCACCCGCCGCTCAACGGCTCAAGAGTCAACCGGCTCTACGAAAACGTCAAGCAAGCGATGGAAGCCTCCGATGAGTATTGCTGGCTATACGGGGAACAATTCCACTGGACCGACTGGAAAACCCCGCCTCGCAAGCAAGCGCCGAGCTGGGAATCCCAGCTTCCGGGCATGAACAAGGTTCTGGCTAAATTGCTCGATCCCCAAAAAGTCCTCGCCGAACAGTTCAATGCAGTCAAGCAAAAAGGCGAACTGAAAAATCTCGTCACCAATTCAGAATGCGCTCCTATAAAACCAGCCAATGCCAAGGAAGGAACCTATGACGACTGGGAAGCAGGAAACCTCCCCGAAGGATGGCATTTCTGGCAACATACCAAAATGGGGAAATTCTTCCTGGACACAACTACTGGCTACGGAGACAAATATTCCGCCCGTGCCGAGGGCATCGGCTCAGGTTGTTTCCTGGTCAAATGCCCCGCCGCCCCGAGCGCCGACTACGCCGTCGAAGCCTACCACAAGGGCAAGCTTGCCGCCTCAGTCCGAGTGCGATGGCAAAATCAAAACAAATGGGTCGTACCGGAAAAGGATTTCATTTTCAGTTTCGACGAAGACGCCAAGGACGGCTGGAAAAAAGCCACGGGGTTTGTGACTGTCCCCCATGAAGCCGACATGATGGTTGTCCTTTTGGGCTGCAACCTCGGCCCCGAAGACAGCGCAAACTTCGACCTCCCAAAGGTCTATAAGATATCTCAGGATGAACCGGCCCCCGCAACCAACGCGGACAAGTAGGGGCGAAAGATATTTCGTTCCTGCACATCCGCCAGGTTGCAAAACACCAAATCAATGTTAATTTTTTCTCGTACCTGTATTATACTAAAAAGCAGTTGAAACCTTTTTGCACTGGGAAAGCTGTACATTTTCACACTTCACTATAACACTGAAATTGAAGGACTTGCAATATATCTGGAGGATGATTGCCATGGCGTAGGGACTCACAGGACTCCACGCTTTTTGTGCATGAATAGCCTCGGAGAGGCGATATCATAAGTAACCCCTGGTGAAGCTGTGCGGAGCACAGCGGAACCTGGGGCGTCGCCCCCACAGAACCGGAGCCCCGGAGGGGCGGCACTGTCATGGCGTCGATATACACCGCGGTGAATGAAGACACTTGAGCCAACGCCTTTGCTTTTCTTTTAATCCGCAATGTCGGCGCCGGTTCATGTGTCGCATTTCCAAGGCTTTGATTTCGGGGGGATGCCTTTCCCCAGGTTCCGCATTTGCTTCACTCATCGGTTGAAGAAGTACACACCCTCAAGGGAGGTCATTGATGCTGAATAACATTAAACTCAATAATTTCGGCCCGCTCACCGAACTCAACTGGCCCAAGCTCGGACAAATCAATCTGGCAATCGGTGAAAACGGCACCGGAAAGACATTCCTCCTGAAGGCTCTCTATTGCACCATGAAGACACTGGAGGAGTATAAGCGTGGCGATGATCAACGACGGCTGGAAGACATTTTGGCTGAAAAGCTTTACTGGACCTTTCAGCCGGAGAAAATCGGCGACCTAGTGACGAAAGGCGTGGATGCAACCCTGTCTTGTAGCGTGGCATTCGACAACAGCCAATTCTCCTATAAGTTCGGCAAGGACACAGTCCGGCAAATCCCCACAATCGAAAATCATGTTCAACCCAGATCGAGCAACTCCATTTTCCTGCCGGCAAAGGAGGTCTTATCCCTCCATCAGATCATTCTCAAGTCACGCGAGCAGGACAAGCTTTTCGGTTTTGACGACACTTATCTGGATCTCGCACGGGCCCTGCGCCAGTCACCCACGAAAGGCAGGAACTATCCTGAGTTCGCCAACTCACGCGAAAGCCTAGAGGATATCCTGGGCGGACGCATTGAGTATGACGAGAAGGCTGGACGCTGGCAGTTTAAAAAGGGCAACCAGAAGTTCTCCATAGGTGTCACTGCAGAGGGGATTAAGAAAATAGCCATTCTTGACACCCTGCTTGGCAACCGATACCTTGACACCAAATCGATTATCTTCATTGACGAACCAGAAGCGGCTCTGCATCCTACGGCGGTTTGCCAGTTGCTCGATATCGTGGCCATGCTGGCCGGTAGCGGCATACAGTTCTTTCTCGCAAGCCATTCCTATTTCGTAGTGAAAAAGCTATTCCTAATCGCCCAGAAAGAGGGTATCTCCATTCCGGTAATTTCGGCTGATGGCGATCAGTGGGAAACGGCAGACCTTAAAGATGGAATGCCGGAAAACACGATCATCGATGAGTCCATCCGCCTGTATAAGGAAGAAGTGGAGTTGGCGCTAAAATGACCACATGCCCAATAATCGAATCAGGGATGACATTCGGCCCATATTCCCCTGGCCAATGTTTCCACATTGAGAAGAGCAAAACCTATGCGGCTATTCAGCCGGGTGTGAAAATGGCGGAATTCCTACTGCTGCGTATGGATAGTGGGAAAGCGTCTGCCCTCTGGGTGGTGGAAGCCAAATCAAGCTCACCACGACCGGAGACTCAACAGAATTTCGACGAATTCATCGCTGAAGTCTGTGAAAAAATGATCAACGCCTTTTCCCTCTGCTGGGCTTCCTGTTTAAAACGCCACGAACAGGCCGTCGAGGAACTACCAGAACCGTTCAAGGAACTTGACCTGTCGCAGGCATGCGTAAGGTTTATTCTGGTGATTAACGGTCATCGGGAATCATGGCTGGCTCCGCTTCAGGAGGCATTGCGAGAAGCACTTCGTCCTACCATAAAAACCTGGCGCTTCGGTCCAAACTCGGTGGCGGTCATCAATGAAACGCTTGCCAAACAATATGACTTGATCCTTTAAAACAAAAAAAGCAGGCGACAGGCAGCATGTCACTCCTAATAGATTGACTTTCAAGAAGTTAGGAAGTTCTTTCCGTTCACCGAATTGGTGAAATGCATCGAAAAAGTGGCTTTCATACTTCCTTTCCTTGAAGGCTTCGCTCGTTGCGACAAATTTCCTACATTTCCTACATGAGTCAGCTACCACCGGCAGAGCCGGTGGCTTGATATGCCCGCTCAAAGCGGTTGATGTACAGTCACCTAAAGGTGACGCCGCCTTCAGGCGGCAACGGCAGCCACCCCTGGGAAAATCTACGCCCATCTGCGGAATCTGCGGATAAAACGCACCAAGAATCAATCCTCGAGCGTAAGTTGTCCGACTTCCAGACCGAGTGCCTTGCTTACTTTTTCCAGGGTGATTTTCTGATTGCTTTCAGCATTTTCGATTTGACTGTAAGCACTTTGCGTAATTCTCAGAATCGCCGCAACTTCCTTTTGCGTTTTTTTGAGATATACTCTCCACGCTTTAATAAAGGAACAATCATTGTCATATTTATAATCAATGACCGCCTGCGGAAAAGTCAACTTGTCAGCTTGTTTTTCCGCCATCTCGGCTTTCTGTAGCAGTTGCTCATATTGCGCATAGGGAATCACCGCAAAAGCCGGCCTGTTATCCTGCATAATAACTTGAACGCTCATAATCGCTTCCTCCTTGAAACGAAATTTCACCCCTTATCGCTGCTTCAATATGTCCTACTATCTCGCTTTTTTACTTTCTCAATTGAAATTTCGTTGATT
>JAGVUR010000144.1 GCA_019136135.1 Verrucomicrobiota bacterium | reverse complement strand
GCCGCCAATTTCACGGCATTCTCCTCGGACTTCATGTAGCTTTCGTTTGTTGTCCCCTTGTATTTGCTTCGGCAGATTTCGACTCCGATGCTTTTCTTGTTTCCGTCTCCCTTTCCGTCTCCTGCATGCCACGCGTGTTCGTCGGTCCTCATGATTTGGATTGCCTCGTTCTCATCAACGGCAAAATGGAATGAGATATAGACCTTGTCCTTCCGTCGATTGAGGTAGTTCCGTTCCTGCTGTGCCGTCGCGTTGTTTGCCGTATTGTGAATCGTGACATACTTCAGGTCGGGCATCGGCCCTGGCAACTTGTACTTCTTGTTGTACTCGTTATCCTCAAGCAAATCAACCCTGATCGGAAGCCCCTGGAACTCGCCTACGCTGCCGTTCGGCATGTCCAAGGTGGCGCGACGAGTCGCGCAACCAGTACCCAATACAACAAGCAACAACGACAACAACGCAACCTTCATTCCTTCGACCTCCTTACTTGCCTGCCAAACAACCCAGCAACGCTTCACGCACCTGAGGCAAATACAAATTGCCTAGATGACTACCACGGGGAAAAATCGTCGCGCGATCGCCAAAGGTGGATTCAAACCACGTCATGTGCTCAGGCGCCAGCAAGAAATCATTCCTGTTATGAAATAAGAATACCTTGTTTGAGGCTTTAAGCTCCTCGCCAATCGAATCCAGCCGCTCGGAAGCCTTCAGCGAATCAAAATCCTTCGCGCCACTTCCAGGCAAAACCAAATCCTTGGCATAATCGCTCAGCGAAATCCCCAGCGCCTCTCGACGCAACGTCTCAAGGTCAACCATCTTGGGATGCGAAGCCAATACTGGCAACTCCAGCTCGCTACGCATCGCAAACAACGCATCGGCCAATGTCAAACGGATATTCAGCCCGATGAGGAACCGGGATTCCTCCAAAGACAACGGAATCCGACCAGAAGACATCGCCTCCTCGCCACCATGCAACACCAACGCAACCTTCTGGAGGCACTCGCTGACACGCTCCAAACGAGCCTCCTCCGGCCAGCCCATCGGCAAATCGAAGAATTCGTCAATCTTCGACAGGGCATACATCGGATCAAAGGGAGGATTCACTGCAATGTACTTGTCAAACGGACATGTTGCGACGCCGCGCTTCTCCAGCGCCGCCAATTGCAACGTGTTCATCCCGCCCAGCGAAAAGCCCATCACCACGTTGCGACGGGAACCCTCGTCCGAAATCAAGGGACGGCGGGACGCCAAGTCGTCTCGAACAAGCGCAAGGATCTTGTCCAACATGATGCAATCCCTGCTCGGAGCGCCTGGCAGCGTATCTTGGCAGACCTTCAGGAAATAATCGGGAGCCAAGGTATTGGACAGTACGACAACATTCCACCCCCTTCCCAAAAACATTTCCGCGAATGACGCCATCGCCCCGGATTCCCTGTGACTTCCGATGCCCGGCAGCAGATAGACGGTTCCCTCGGTTGCATCCGCGCGCTTCCAATAGGTGTACTTGAAATTGCGATTGGTTCCCGGCATGGCGACCATCCCCGTACGCCGCTTCCTGTCAAAATCATAGTTGCTCGTCTTCAAATTCATGTACCCGAAGGATTCATCGAGTTCAGGCGCCCCAGTCAAATGCCGGAAACTAAAATCGCTGATCATGCCTTCCCGCATGACGATAAATGCGGCCCGTGTCAAAATGTAGGTATCGTATCGGTGGTCAAAATAGTTGTTCATTATGCGTGCATGGGACAAGACATCGTTGGTGCCGAAACCAAACGACGCCAACGTGCCGGCACTACCGAAAATCCATGTCGTGATGTTGAATGGAAAATCACATACCATTCCAAGCGTGTCGCGACCTGAACTGGGACCGAGCAACGGCAAATTCAGGTAGAATCCAGGCCCGCATCCATAATGACCGAAGGTTTGTCCGAAATCCTCGTACCGCATCTCGTAGCCCCAACTTCGGGCCCGATCCCAAAAGCCAAGCACGCCTGCAGTCGTGTTAATGCCGAAGCGACACGTCTCGTGCCATGCATTCCCCCACTTCCCCTGAATGCAGTTGTTGACCAAGCTGATGGGATATTTAAAATTTTTGCCAACATTCGATATCCCGTCACGGACGACTTTAGGGGCGATGTACGTGTATATCTCCCCCAAGGGATATCCAACGTACTTGATCACACCAGCATTGAACGACTCCACCGTACGGTTGAAACCTTCCAGGGGATCAGAAACCGAACTAGAATACAATTCGACAATTGGATGAACTTCGCAAAAAACACAAGTGCAAGCAGCAAACAGAAAAAACGCAATTTTCGATTTCATTGACTTCACCTTAATTAAAGCTATGATTCAAACGACGACAATGCGGATTCGCCAAGCAACCTGAAAAGGCATGCTGCCTTTGTTAGCATTGTCACCACTTGGGATTATATTTAGATTACATGTTGGCCAAAAAACAAATTCTAGCTTTTAATTCGTATTTTTCAACTGTTCACACGCCTGAACCCACGTGTTTCGGCGGCGTTTTTTCGTTTGGGGAATAATTTTATGCAGAGTGACGTTTCACGCGTCTTTACAGTCAAGGAAGCCTCCGAGGCTTTGTCATCGTTGAAAGGTGAATTGTCACGAGTCGTCGTCGGACAACAACAAGTGATCGATCAAATCACCATCACCTTGCTTGCTGGCGGCCATGCCTTGCTGACAGGTGTCCCGGGACTCGGCAAGACGCTCCTCGTCAAATCCCTGGCAAAGCTCTTCTCGCTCGCCTTCAAGAGAATACAGTTCACGCCGGACCTGATGCCGGCAGACATCGTCGGAACGGAAATCCTACAGGAAAACCCAGAAACAGGGACCCGTTCGTTCGATTTCGTCAAGGGACCGATCTTCGCAAACCTGCTCCTGGCTGACGAAATCAACAGGACGCCGCCAAAGACGCAAGCCGCACTCCTCGAGGCAATGGGCGAGGGAAACGTCACCTCCGCAGGAAAAACCTACCAGCTCCAAAAGCCTTTCCTCGTCCTGGCAACCCAAAACCCAATCGAACTCGAAGGAACGTACCCGTTGCCGGAAGCGCAACTGGACAGGTTCCTCATCAATATCGTGCTCGATTACCTCTCCATAGAAGATGAACAGAAAATGGTCGGGAACACAACATCCCCAGATGAAGTCGAACTGAAACCAATACTCGATGGAAACGATATCGCGGCGCTCCAAAGACTCGTCAGGGAAATCCCGGCTCCGACGAATGTGATCAACTACGCCGTCAGGCTAGCAGCGGCAACGAGACCCAACACGCCCTATGCCGCACCAAGAGTCGACAGCCTGGTCAAGTGGGGAGCGGGATCAAGAGCCTCGCAGGCGCTCGTCCTCGCAGGGAAAGCCAGGGCATTGATGGACGGACGTCTCAACGTCGCCTGCGAGGATATCCGCGAATTGGCCATCCCGGTCTTCAGGCACCGTGTCATCACCAACTTCAGGGCGGAAGCAGAAAACGTAACCAACCTGGACATCATCCGAGACATCATCAAGCCAACCCCTGAAAACTGACCCCACCTGAAATGCCCTCCAAACTCAAGCAATTCAGGCGTCAAGTAACGGACGCAATCACAAATGTCATGACTCCCCTGGTCGTCAAATGCCTAGGTGGATGTTCGGACAAGTGCGCCAACAAACTAGCCAACGCAGCCGCTTACTTGATCAAAACATTCCGCGCAGAATCCTACAAAACTATCCTGGCAAACCTCGAAGTTGCATTCCGAGACTTGGATGACAAGCAACGAAAAGAACTCGCAGACAGAAACCTAAGACATACGGCGCGACTCGCCATCGAATGCTTCAGGCTTCTAAAACACCCTGAACAATTCATGGAGAACGCATCGCTAGACAACGAGGAAATCAAGGAGCTCGCTCACAACGGGGCGTTCATCTTCGCACTACCCCACCTGGGAAACTGGGAAGTATTCGGCCAGGCTGCTCCAAAGACTGGCATCAAGTCCGCCGCGATAGCGGGAACGTTCCGAAACCAAAAGCTCAACCAACTGATCGAAAACGCACGATCAGCCAACGGCTTGTATATCATCCCAAAGGAAGGCGCCGCGAGAAAAGTCCTGTCGGCGCTCAGAAACGGATATGCAGTCGGATTCCTGCCCGACCAAAACCTCAGCCCCTCGGAAGGAGGAGTATTCCTGGAATTCTTCGGACTTACAGCGCCATCAAGCATCCTGCACGCCGTCCTCGCAAGAAGACTGGGCATCCCGATCTTCGTAGGAGCAACCATACGAGACGACAATGGGAAATTCTCATTGGAAATTGAACACCTGCCAAAGGAAACAAAGGATTACGGAAGCGACCTGGAACTCGCGCAGGATGTCCTCAAGGCAAGCGAAAAACTCATAAGAAAATATCCGGAACAATACCTATGGAACTACAAAAGATGGAGGCACATTCCTAAAAATGCCTCCGATGTCATCCGCCAAAGATTCCCGTACTACGCAGAAAACAAAAAAACATCGTGCCCGCAAGAACTGCTCGATAAGATAGAAAATCAAATCAAACAGGAAAAGTGACCATGGATTCCCTACTGCTCAAAAACATCTCGACCAACTGCATACTAGGAAGCAACCCGGAAGAACGTACCAGAAAAAGACGAGTCATCATCTCCCTGGAATTCTTCTTCGATTTCACGGAAGCCGGAAAAAACGACGACTTGACAAAAACCATCGACTACGGGCAAGTCACACGCGATGTCGTCGACTTCGCTGAAAACTCGAGATTCCATCTTATCGAGGCACTTGCATACGCCATATCCGAAATGTGCCTCGAAAAGTACCCCGTAATTGACGCGCTGACCGTCAGGATCCTTAAGCCTGCACCTTGCCAAGACCTCCAATCCGCTTCAGCAAGAGTCTCACGAGCCAGAGTCCATCCCTAATAACAACCTTCACGGTGCATCGCGTAAGACATGTTGATTTAGCGGGAAAAACCATGAGAATCAAAGCTGTTTCGTTACTTGTCCTGCTGGCCTCTCTTGTTACCACGGCCGATTGCCTGGGCACGTTCCCGCTTTGGCAAGAAGCCGCGCCTGGCGCTACGGGAGACCAACCGTCAGACAAGCCGGACATCACCGTATATATCCCGAGGAACGCCGCAAAGCCAACCGCAGCAATCCTAATCTGCCCAGGCGGTGGATATGGAGGACTTTGCTCATCCTACGAAGGACACGATATCGCCGCCTGGCTTGACAAGGTCAATGTGGCGGGAATCGTGCTCAAGTACAGACTCCGTACCTACAAGCACCCGATCCCGCTCAATGACGCAAAACGCGCCATGAGAACCATCAGGCATAATGCGAAAAAATGGAACATCGACCCTGACAAAATCGGAGTCATGGGATTCTCCGCAGGCGGGCATCTGGCTTCCACCCTAGGAACACACTATGACGCAGGAAACGTCAAGCACCAGGATTCCATCGAAAAACAATCGTCGAGACCAGACTACATGATCCTGGTCTACCCCGTCATCACAATGGGTTCCAAAACACACATGGGTTCCAAGACCAACCTCCTGGGACAACATCCAACCCAAGAGCTGGAGGACAGCGTCTCCAGTGAACTTCAGGTCACCATCGACACTCCGCAGGCTTTCCTTGTCCACTCGGTCAAGGATAGCACGGTGCTAGTCGATAACAGCCGGCTTTTCGCAAAGGCAATGGAAAACCACAACAGGCCCGTCAAACTCGTCGAACTCCCCGAGGGCGCACACGGCCTTGGATGCGGCAAGGGACCCGCTTGGGAAGCCTGGCAAAATGAATGCCTCAAATGGCTCCTCGATCCTAACGGACCGCTCAAATAAGGGCGAGGACGATTCCCGAGGAACAAGGCAATATCATTGCCTTTTGACTTTTTGGCATTAGATTAATAAGTTGTCTCGAAACATGCACAAAACCCTTTCCCAGGAATACAAAATGCGATATTTCACGCCCATTTCACTTCTCTTTCTTATCTTGCTCGTAGGTTGTTCCGACTCCGCGACCAAACGACGATCCATACTCAATGTCTCCTACGACCCGACCCGCGAACTCTACAAGGAGATCAACCAGGCATTCCTGGCTGAAAGCAAGCTCCAGATCACCATCGAACAATCACACGGAGGCTCGGGCAAACAGGCGCGATCGATCCTGGACGGCCTGGAAGCAGACGTGGTGACACTGGCACTGGCATATGATATCGACATCCTCGCCACCCAAGGCAAACTGATCCCCGAAGACTGGCAGGATCGACTCCCAAACCACAGCTCGCCATATTTCTCGACGATCGTATTCCTCGTCAGAAAAGGCAATCCCAAAGGCATCCTCGACTGGGGCGACCTGATCAAGCCAAACATCGAAGTCATCACCCCAAATCCAAAAACCTCAGGCGGCGCACGATGGAACTACCTGGCCGCATGGGCTTGGGCAGAAAAGAACCTCAAGGACGAAGACAAAGTCCTTGACTACATGGCTAACCTCTTCAAGCAAGTCCCCGTACTTGACACAGGCGCAAGGGGCTCGACGCTTACCTTCGCCCAACGCAAAAAGGGAGACGTGCTCCTGGCTTGGGAAAACGAAGCGCTGCTCGCCGTCAGGGACTACCCCGATGACCAATTCGAAATCGTGCACCCATCGATAAGCATACTTGCGGAACCCGCAGTCGCCATCATCGACGCGACAACCGAAAAACACAATACCCGAGACATCGCGCAAAAATACCTGGATTTCCTCTACACCGACACCGGACAGGCCATCTGCGCCAAGCACTTCTACAGAATCGCCAACCCAAAAGCCGCCGATCCAAAAGACCTGATCCCATTCAAAACTATCGAATTGGTCAATATCAGGGACCATTTCGGCGGATGGAAAACAGCACATGAAAAGCATTTCATCGATAACGCAACCTTTGATGCGATCATCCAAAGACGCTGATCGGTGTCGACTCCGCATGCAACCATGAAACCCGCGCGCCTCACAACACACGGAATCCTATTTGGCATCGGGATGACCTATGTCGCCCTGCTCATCCTGCTGCCGATTGCCGTTCTGGCTATCCGGACTGCCCAATTGGCTCCAACGGATATCTGGCAAATCCTCACCGCCAGCGACACCCTTGCCGCATTCAAGGTATCCTTCGGACAGGCATTCCTGGCAAGCATATTCAACACGGTGACTGGCGTCCCGGTCGCCTATGTCCTAGCCAGATATAGATTCCCGGGACGGAAATTCCTGGAGCTGTGGATCGATCTTCCATTTGCGTTGCCGACCGCAGTTGCCGGCATAGCGATCTGCGGCTTGTACAGTGAATCTGGCTGGCTGGGATCATTGCTTGCGCCTCTTGGCATAAAAATCGCCTATACCACCAAGGGGATTTTCGTCGCCCTTGTCTTTGTTGGTCTTCCTTTTGTGATCAGGACGGTGCAGCCTATCGTCGAGAATCTTGATTTGGCTGAAGAGGAAGCCGCAGCTTGCCTGGGCGCCTCACGGTTCTACACCTTCAGGCGGGTGATCCTTCCCGCCTTGATGCCTGCAATCGTCACGGGCTTCTCAATGGCTTTCGCCAGGGGGCTGGGCGAATACGGCTCCGTAATCTTCATCGCTGGAAACATCCCCGGCGAATCGGAAATCCTGCCGCTGAGAATCGTACATGCCCTGGAGAGCTACGACTACGCCACAGCCACGATCCTTGCCACAACCATGCTTACCATCTCTTTCGCCATACTTATAGCAATCAATCTCCTGCAAAGAAAACACGCCTTGAAGCATTGATCTTGACCTTCGAAACCAAACCATGAACTCACCAACCGAAGAACCAACCTGGCTGAGACGGGCGCTTATCGCATTCGCCTTCATCCACGTGGCGCTGATGATCATCCTTCCCTTCGCCAGCGTCATCGCACAGGCGTGTTCCGAAGGCTTCGCCACCTTCACCAGGACGTTCAGTTCGAGGGATACGATCCACGCCATCAAGCTTACCTTGCTGATCGCCTTGATTGCCGTTCCGATCAACACGCTGTTCGGCATCGCCATCGCCTGGGGCTTTACCCATGTGAAAATTCCCGGGAAACGCGTGTTGCTGGCTCTCCTCGACCTCCCGTTCTCAATCTCGCCGGTTGTCGTCGGTTTCCTCTTCATCCTCCTGCTTGGCAAGCATGGACTATTCGGCGGCTGGCTTGAAGCCCGGGGAATCAAGATCATCTTCGCCTTCCCCGGCCTGCTGATCGTGACGCTCTTCGTCACCATGCCATACGTCGCCAAGGAACTGATACCGCTAATGGACGGACGGGGACGAGAGGAGGAAGAAGCTGCTCGACTCCTGGGCGCGGGATGGTGGAGAATCTTCTGGAGAATCACCTTCCCGGAAATCAAGTGGGGATTGCTCTACGGCATCATCCTTTGTACCGCACGGTCAATGGGCGAATTCGGCGCCGTCGCAGTCGTCTCGGGAAACATCAGGGGACGAACCAACACGCTCCCGCTCCATGTGGAAGCACTCTTCCAAGATGGAGACCTGCCTGCGGCCTCAGCGGCGGCCTCCGTGCTCGCAATCCTTGGAATCGTCTCACTCGTCGCAAGAACCATTACCGACATCAAGGCAAAAGCAAAGTCCAAGAACTGACAACCCGAACTCAACATGGCCATACAAGTCAATAACATACACAAGACATACGCGGGAACCAAGGTCCTGAACGGATTGTCGCTTGAGGTCAACGACGGCGAACTCATCGCACTCCTCGGACCATCGGGATGCGGAAAGACAACCCTGCTCAGAATCATCGCGGGACTTGAACAGCCCGACCAGGGAACCGTGCTCTGCGACGGCGTGTCAACCGCCGACATCAAGCCGGGAGACAGAAAGGTCGGATTCGTTTTCCAGCACTACGCCCTCTTCAGGCACCTTTCGGTCTTTGAAAACATCGCCTTCGGACTCAGGGCAAAACCCAGGGCGGAAAGACCCTCGGAAGACGAAATCAAGCGCAAGGTCGCATCGCTGCTCGAACTGATACAGCTGGACTGGATCGCCAAAAGGCTCCCGCAACAGCTCTCGGGAGGACAACGCCAACGAGTCGCACTAGCAAGAGTTCTCGCAATCGATCCCAAATACCTCCTCCTCGACGAACCCTTCGGAGCGCTTGACGCAAAAGTCAGGCTCGAACTCAGAAGATGGCTACGCGACAGGCATCACGACCTCGGGGTCACGACAATCTTCGTCACGCACGACCAGGAAGAAGCCCTTGACGTCGCAGACAGGATCGTCCTCGTCAACTCGGGAAAAGTCGAGCAGGAAGGAACCCCGGACCAACTCTACAACCACCCGAAAACTCCTTTCGTATGCGATTTCCTCGGCTTTGTCAACACGATCACGATACAAGGACGCACATACCATGTCAGGCCTCATGAAATCAAGCTCAGCAGGGCTTCCATCGACTTGTCGATCCAGCTGAAGGTCAATACGATCCGCACAGCCGGGCAACTCGTTCAAATCGAACTTCAGGACAACGAGTCCAAGCCCGTCTCCGTCGCCTTGCCGCACGATATCTTCGCGCAAGTCAACCCAAACATCGGCGAAATACTCTATGCAGCGCCAGCAATCCAACGTACGTTTGACGCCACCTGACCTTGTGGGTTTTATCCCCTTGCAATTAAAAAGCATACCATAAAATAGTAAAATCGCATGTCATAGTTTTACTTATTTCTGTTCCTCTACTGCACAGCAGAACTCGCTTCAAATGAAGAAGGACTCCGACATAATTGTCATGTTTAGCCGCTTTAGCGGCGACTTCGCTTAAGTACGAGCACCCCGGGTGCCCGTACCTAAACCCGTCCCGCTCCGCAGCAGGGCAAATCTGGGCGGCTGGCCTGGCTGGGGCTTTGTCATGTTTAGCCGCTTTAGCGGCGACTTCGCTTAAGTACGAGCACCCCGGGTGCCCGTACCTAACAGTATCTTGTTCTACAACAAGGCAGATTCGTCCGACCCGTCGGACTAAGGATGCGCCATTTTAGCTCTTGAACCCAGGATGCCCAAACTCGGAGATCCGCTTCAGGATTTCACCAAAAACTCGATTTGCCAGGTCATAGTTGCCCTCCTGATCCTTGCTGACCAGTCCCAAGTCTTCAAGCATTTGCAGATCGCTGTCCTGCAATATATCATCCTCATTCGAGTCCTCCGGGCATCCCTTGTCCATCATAATCCGACGCGCCAGGCGCATCAGTTCCGGCTCGCCCAAAAAGCCATACACCAACGCTATCAGCCCCTGCCGGCCAACAACCAACTGCTGAACCGCAGAATCAACCGTCTTGGCCGTCCATACCAGATGGTCGGAACACTCGTTGGCTATCCCACTCACCAGCCAAGGATGACCCGATGACCAATGATATATCTTGCCAGCTACATCCCTGGATATCGACGCACCGAAATCAGCGGCAAAACTCGACAACATCATTGAAATCTCTGCACCCTCAAAAGGACGCAACCCAAGAAACTTCCCGCCAAAACCCGACGCCTCTTGTCCCAAAGACATCATCTTGTACGCGCTGCGGGGACGACGCCCAGCAAGGATGATTCGCAACGGAAACGACTTCGCACCCTGGCGAGCCCTGCATCCGGCATGAAGCTGCCTGAATACGGACAGAAACACGTCATCGGCCAAATCGTCCAGCTCGTCAAACGCCACCACCAGCGGCTTGTCCAGCTGGCTGCTCACTCGTCCAAGGAAGATCTCCAGTGCGCGAGCCGGCTCCTCGATTTCCAGGCGAATTTGAGGCATGTCGGTCCCCAATTGGCTTTCCAAGTCAGACAGCACCGTGGTCAAGATGATTTTCAACGCCTGTTCCGTATCGAATACTTTCGCAGCCTTTCCCAAGGAGCACAGCGCCGCCGCGACCTGTCGATCGGCATTGATCATTGACACCAATTGCATCAACGTCGTGGTCTTTCCTGTGTACGCCGGAGCCTGGAGTACCAGCAACCCGTTGCCCGCATCATCGCCCAAAATTTCTTCAAGGTCGATCAATGGAGGAACTTGATAATGAAGATCGGATTCGCAGGGACCTTCAATGCAAAAGCTTTTCATCGTTCTCACCCTTCCTTCTAGCGAACAAAGCTAAAGTACCCAACGCCTGGACGATGCCTCGCCGCACGCCGAAAACTCCCTCTATGAACTTCATACGAATCCCCTGGGGAATCCGATGCGCCGGCAACACCATGGAATATCCATCCATGCCTAGCGCCACTGGCAGGTTCATTCAACTCACCGCCGACAACCACAATCTGGCGAGACGTCGAAGCATACAGCAATACGCCTGACAATGACTGGAAATCAGACACATCGACTTGAGCGCCACCAACCCAAAGACCCTCGCGATACTTAAACGCAATGCAACCTTCATGCCCACTTAAAGACAATGCGCGCAATGGTGAAGACACATAATTCCAGCCTCTGTGCAAATCCAATGCAAACTCTTGACGCTCAGCAACATAAAACTTAACTAACAATATCGCCGTCTCGCCTAATCCAGTCCTGACGACAAGCTCAACCTCAAAGGGTTCCATCACAGCCCCAACCAGCTTGCCGCACGCCTCCAAGCGCATTCCCGAAGGCAACTCGCCACCAGGAACCACGCTCCATTCAACGCCCTCGCGCTCGACCAGCAGCTCCGGCAAAACATACGTGCCCTCGAATGCAGGCAGGAATCCAAGCCTAACCTCCTCGTCCTCAAGAAGCTCAACATGCTGGAACGCCTCGACCAAAACGCCGAAGCTCGGATCGGATACCGTCACAAAAAACATATCGTCTTTCCGAGGAACCTTGACTGTAAACACCCCGTCCCCGTCAGTGCATCCCGACCTCGACCAAAGACCATCGGCTGACCGAAGATGAACGATTGCCCCGGGAACAGATTCCCCATCGGACCAACTGACCGAAAACACATATTCCCCGAAAAGATTCATCGAACGGATGCATGCGCCAGCGCGACCGCCTCCGATACGCGACATCAGGCTGCAGTCCCCAAGCAGATGCATCTGATAGGAGTAGTACGTCGGAGTGCGTTGACCGGGGTCGCTGGTCGTCTCCAAGTATTCGATTCCATGGTGGATTGACGACCACGCCAACCCGCCCTGCGTCGTCAGACGCCCAGTACCAAATCGGTTCACGCAATCTGCAGACAATTGGTTCAGCGAATAGATCGGCGGATTCCAATAGGTCTCCGATGTGGCGCAAATGACGCCGATGGCACCACCAGACGAATTCAAAACCAGCGAACTCCCCAGGCACTCGGCCAAAGTATAGCTGAAATTCCCGGTGCTGCAGGCAAAGCTTCCCACAAAAGGCAACTTCAATCCATTTCGCAACTGGCGCACCTGAGTAGAAAGGTAATCCTCGTTCGTTTTCAACCAACTCCAGCGGTTGCTATATCCGTGGCCAAGGTAAAACATCAGGGACGCACCTCCGGACAAGGCGGTGCCGACCGCATGCATTGGCGTCTGCTGCTCGTAAATCGTTGAAGCCAGGCCCCCGGAAAGAACATCCCCTGAAACCAATGCAGCATAGGCATTCCCAACGAAATAACTGTCAGCTTTCCCAGCCGCTATCCCAGTAC
>JAGVUR010000155.1 GCA_019136135.1 Verrucomicrobiota bacterium | reverse complement strand
CGGGAAGGCCTGGAGAAAATACACCAGCGGGATCATTGCTTCCAAGGTGAAAATCGAGAACGGCTTTTTCGATTGCTGGTTTGACGATTGCTACAGGCCTGATCCCAAGGGTTCGATGGGACCTGCGTATGTTGACTATTTTTTGGTCACTCCGTACTTGGAGCCGAAGAATGGGTTGTCCAACGGTGATTTCGAAGCGTTGGACATCAATGGGAAACCTGTCAGCTGGGGATGGTTTCATCGCCAGCAGCTTGGCGGTTTTTCCTCCAGCGATGATGCGCGTGGCGGGAAGCGATCGGTTAGGATTGTCGTTCCGGCGGAAGGGACTGGTGACTGGGCGTTGGCGAATTCGCACCTGTCACCTGTTGTCCCCGGAAAATCATATCGGATTTCCGGCTGGATCAAGTCCACGTCTCCCACGAACGCCCGATTTGAGCTGGTTGGGTATCGTGGCGGCGAGCAGGTGACTTGGGTGGCAGGACGTTCCAGAGCCTTCTACGATACGAAAGGCGATTGGCGGCAGATACGCGGGTTTGTCGTTTTCGACGAGGGGTTTGATGGGACCAGCGTCCGGGTTGTCGGGCGTGGACCATGTGACCTGCTTGTGGACGACATCGAGATAACGGAGCTGGCAGAAGACAGCGATACTGTGGTTCGTCCAAAGGTGACCGGTCATGCAAAGGTGCGTGTCGAGGAGCCGATGGGGCGCGGCGTCTATGCCCAGGGGACCAGTGAGGGCAATGCCTATGTCAGCTGGAGATTGCTGAGATCCGATGCGCCGGATGTTGGGTTTGACGTGTATCGGCTAGTTGGCGAAAAAGCGGAGAAGCTGAATGAGAAGCCGATTGTCCAGACCTGCGATTTCACGGATGCGAAGGTTGTTGAGGGGGCGCGCTACCGTGTCGTGCCAATTGGCGGAGGCGTTGCCGGCGAGGCGTCGCTAATTCCACGTGCCAGTGCGACCAGGCAGGGATATCGTCTATTCAAGCTAAGCGATCCGAATGCCAGGGTGCAAAAGGTTGCCATCGCGGACTTGAATGGTGATGGCGAGTACGACTACATAGTGAAGCATCCCAACAAAAATGTGGATCCCTGGAACGTGGTTTGGTACAAGTCTCCTGGGACATACAAGATCGAGGCGTTCTTGAGTGACGGGACGCGCCTGTGGACCAACGACTTGGGCTGGGACATCGAACAGGGAATCTGGTATTCGCCCTATTGCGCGTATGATTTGGACGGCGACGGAAAGGCTGAAGTGATTGCGAAGATCAGCGAAGGCGATCATCGATCCGAGGATGGGCACGTGTATGAAGGACCGGAAAGCTTCGTGGTCTGGGACGGAATGACGGGCAAGGAAATTGCGCGAGGACCATGGGTGCGTCGCGATTTGTTCGGCGCCGACGGAGAGTCCGCATACGGGTATGCGTCGCGAAACTTGATGGCTATCGCGTACTTGGACGGAAAAACCCCGTGCCTTGTGAACTTGCGCGGGACGTACAATGACATGGCGGCGGAAGCGTGGCAATTGGTCAACGGGAAGCTGGAACGAGTGTGGTCCTATGACAATTCCGAACTGAGCATGAAGTGGTACGGCCAAGGCGCGCATACGAATTATGCGCTCGATGTGGATGGCGACGGACGGGATGAGGTCGTGCTTGGAAGCGCCGTGCTGGGCGATACGGGGGCGCCGCTCTGGTCAACGGGAAAAGGACATCCGGACGGTGTCTTCTTTGGCAAACTGAGACCTGACTTGCCTGGACTGCAAGTGGGATACATTATGGAAACTCGCCAGAAAACAGGCGGAATCTGCATGGCGGACGCGGCGACGGGAAAGCTGCTTTGGGAATTGGACGAACCGACCAACCATGTGGACGGCAAGGGACAAATCGCGGATATCGACGTGATGTACCCAGGCGCTGAACTTGCTGGCGCGGACATGCAGATACTTGAACCGGGAACCAACAAGCGAGGACTGAAGCGAGGATGGTTGCTGACCGCAGAAGGAAAGGTGCTGGAGGCATCGGAAAATCCGACGTATCGCTATGGTTGTACCACATTGTACTGGGATGCCGATTTGCAGAAGGAGGTTTTCCGAGGAACGATCATGGATCACGACGGCAGCGTGATTTCCCGTGAAGGATATGGCGGCTTGTGCCTTGTTGCCGATGTGGTTGGCGATTGGCGCGAGGAATTGCTCACGTCGCCCGCAGATGGCGAGTTCAGGATCTACTCGACGGAGATTCCAGCGATGGATCGTCGTGTATGCTTGATGCAGGAGCACAACTACAGGATGCGGCATGCCGCCAATGCGATGGGGTACTCCACGGAAGCGTTGCTTCCCTACGATCCCGAAGCCGAATCGCCGAATTTGAATTTGACGAGCAAGGCGGAGCTGGATGGCAATCGTGTTCGCCTGGTGGTCGTTGCGAGCCGCAAGAGCGGGTTGAAGGGACGCCTGGTTGTGACGATGTTGCCTGGCGTGACGGACGATGCCTTGGAGTGGGATGTTGACTTGAAGCCGGGGGAGCGTCGCGCCTACAGCGTTTTGTTGAGGAGTTCGGCTGATGTGGCGGGCGACATATTGCATGCCGAGATGCGTACTTCCTCTGGCCCGGTTTTGCGTGGTCAGGTATTGGTACGCTTGGCGAAGCCGTACATCAAAGGTGTAAGCATGGTTGAGGCCGAGTCCTTTTCTTCGCAATCGGGCGGGGAAGTCCAGATACGCGATGACAAGCCCGGAACCCATGGCAAGTCGATTTCCCACTGGGATGCCGAAGGGCATCGCTTGGGTTGGGAGTTGACGGTCCCTGAGGATGGCGACTATCGCCTGATGGTGCGCTACTGCACGTCGATGGGCGCCAAGCGAAAGGTGGCTGTTGGTGGAGACGGCAAGGGTGAAGTCAACTTCCCCAACACGGGTGGATTTGGCACGGATGCGTTGCAGTGGGACCATTGCGAGATCCGATGCAAGGGGTTGAAACGCGGCAAGGTTGTCGTCGAGATGGTGAATGTTGACGGCAAGGGATGCAACGTCGATTACTTATCGTTGGTATCCGAGAAGAAATGAACGATTTGATTGAGTAAGGAAGAATGAAGCGGATACTTGGTTTACTTACATTAGTTTGCGGGCTTGTTTCATGGGGCGCTGGCTTGGATGAGGCGGTTTTGCGCGATGCGGCATCGCGTTGGATTGCCAGAAGCGTGGTGCTGAAGCAGGCGGGTGTGGATTTTCGCGTGCTGGGCATGGAACGCCTGAAGGATGACGAAGGGAGTCCGTTGCCGATGGTTGCCATGTCGCTGGAACCTGATGGCTTCCTGGTGATGTGCACGGATGACCGCTTGCCGACGGTTCTGGCTTTCTCGCCAACGGGGCGATTCTCAAATGATGCCGAGGGACTGCCCAGATTGTTGCGTCACCAGGGAAAGAAGTATGCGGAGTTCTTGGCTCCGACTCGCGGCAACGACCTTCAAGGCGCATACGCCAAGAATGGGCAGGAATGGGAGGCGTTGCTCGGGGGGGTGACCAGGGGGCCGCTGGATGGCGATCCGAATAACCTGATACAGCCAGCGCAGTTGACGACGATTTGGAGGCAAGATCATCCGTTCAATCTGCTCATGCCGACGAGTATCGATGGGATTGCGTTTCGGGGCGTGGTTGGATGCGTGCCTCTGGCGTACGCGCAGCTGATGGAATGGAACCAATGGCCACCACGGGGAAAAGGACAGAAAAGCTATGAGAATGTATCCTCTGAAGTGAATGGGACACTGTCTGCGGACTTCACCTTGGACTACAATTGGGCATTGCTGGAAGACCATGATTTTTCCGATGTTTTTTCCGATCCGATAACCGCGACTGATCGCGAGGTCGCCAGGTTGCTTTTGGATTTGGTTGTCGGCGCGAGGGCGGCGGTCGGTTTGGGTTCTACGTCGTCAGGACCTGTGGCGATTGCCAAGGTTTTGGAAAGCCATTTGTATTATCAGCGACCTACATTTTGGGCCAGCCAAGACGTTTTTGGCACGAAGTCGGAACTATCAGTAGTCCATTCAAAATTACGCGAAGAAGTCAAGAGTGGGTGGCCTGCTCTGGCAATTATGCCAGGTCATGTTTACGTGGCCAGTGGATACGGCAAGCAAAATAATGTCGAGTACTTCTACTACAACTATGGTTGGAAAACAGAGGCCGTCATCAATGGTTGGTATCGTCTTGACGACGGTTTTCAAGGTGATGCCTCGGCGCTTTTCGGATGTGGAGTTGGAACGCGTCCCTTGCCGATTCCGATGTTTCGTCCAATCAATCGTGTTCAGGGAACAGCAGTGACGGTTGAATGGGATTTTCCGAAGCGTTTGACGAGCCAGGGTTTTCGCTTGTCCAAGCAGGTTGGGGGACCAGGCGCTCCTCTTGTTGTGGTCAGCAATGCGATTGAAGGTACGGCTCGCAGTTTCAACCTGACTGGTTTGGAGCCTGGGAATGTGGCGTTGACATTGGAGGCTAAGGTTGGCGGAAGCTGGCAAGAAGCCTCTGAGCCGTTGGAATTGACGATTGTTCAAGGCGACGCGCCCGTTGATGTGGGATTGACATGCCCAGTGGATGAGACGTGCTTTTTGGACGATGCGATGTCCTTCGATGTAACGTCGCAGGTGCCTCTTGAAAGCTTGGCGGTCACTACCAGTCGAGTTGACATCATTCCATCCGATGGGATCCTTGTCGAGGATTTGGGTGACGGGATGCATTGGCGTGTTACCTTGGAACCTGTCGGAGACAGGGAAGCATTTGCGTTGCTTTGGGTCAAGGGGATGACGGCGTCTGGATGCGAGGAGGCAAAAAGTGTCTTTTTGCGCGTATTGAAGCGACCGATGCTTAAGGCTATTTGCGTGACCCTATATCCTGAAGGCGTTGGAGCATGGCGCATTGCCGGGAGTGACAATTGGCTCGATTCAGGCGAGTCAGAGGAAGTCGAGACGGGAAGCTATACCGTCGAATTCCAGGACGTGGAAGGCTGGACGACGCCGGCGCAGAGAACCGTGAGTGTGGGAGACGTTGAAGTCGGTCTGATGGAATGCTATTCTCCTGTGCCTTCGGAAGGCGGTTTCGGAGTCCTGGTGACTGCCAATTGGACGGGAGGCGACATGCCAAAGATTCTGAGATTGATGGGCGGAGTCGCGACAAATCAGGATGTGGAAGCGCCAAATGATGTGCCCGCTTGGCTGGAAGCCAATAATGAGGCAAAACTGGTGGATTTCGAAGTCCCGAGTGACGCGAGTACCCTGCGTTGGACGTTGAAAGCAGCCGTGATTGGTAATGAATCCTTGCAACTGACCTTCACAAATGTGAATATCCCCGAAAGTTGGCAATTCACGGTGACGGACTGCTGGGGACAAAATGTTGCCCTGGATACGCCAATCGTGCTTGATAGCCCAGGTCACTATTGCTATGAAATCAGACTAGGCAAATGCGTTTCACAGGAGGTCATCTTGCGTCCGGGATGGACGCTGCTGGGTTTGAATCTCGTCCCCAACCCCAATTCAAACTTGTGGAACTATGAACCGAAAACTCTGGCAAATGGAAACTACATTCCTGTGGAGAACCTGAATCCCGGCGACGCATTCTGGATCTTCAATGATGGCGCCCAGGGAGTCCAAACCTTCCAGATTTTTGGAATGGCTCCGAATAACGACGAGGTGGAAGCCAGCACAGCCAAAATCCAGAACCTCACGCCTGGCACATGGAGCTTCGTCGGAACACTCAATGAATTGACTCTGGATGCAAGCGAATTCCTGATTTGGGAGTGGGGCGACAATGGATATCAACGCCCCGCCGATAACAAGCTGGTTCCAGGAAAAGGATACTGGCTGAAGCGAAAGTGACGATACGAATGTTTGTCCTAAAAATAGCAGTTGACGCCATGACAACAGTTTAAGTACGGGCACCTGGGGTGCTCGTACTCAGGCGATGTCGCCAGCCAAGCGGGTGAAAATAGGGAAGCCCTAGTCGGACGGGTCGGACGGGTCGGACAGAACTGCCCCACAGAAGGACAAGACGGTTTTAAGTACGGGCACCCGGGTGCTCGTACCTAAAGTTGCTATGAGTTTTCGTCCTCTTTTATGGATAAAAAAAGCGGCGCGTTGTCGTGGTGACGACGCGCCGCTGTTGTATCGTTGAGGGGGGAGAGATTAGTCTTCTTCTTCCTCGCTGAGCTTAGCTGCTTCGGCTTGGATTTGGGCGGCCAGCTGTGATGGGACAGGATCGTAGCGGTTGAACGTCATTTCGAAGAATCCACGTCCTTGGGTCATTGAACGGAGCTGTGTGGGATAGGAATAGACTTCTGCCAATGGGAGTTCGGCCGAGAGGACCTGCATGCCTTCCTGATGCTCCATTCCGAGGATTCGTCCGCGCCTGGAGTTGAGGTCACCGGAAATCGCGCCCATGTATTCTTCGGGGAAGATGATCTTGAGGGACATGATCGGTTCCAGCAACATCGGCTTCGCATTGGCCATGGCGGCACGGAAGGCGCCGCGGGTAGCGATCTTGAATGCCATTTCGGAGGAGTCAACGTCGTGGTACTTGCCGTCATAGACGACAGCCTTGAAGTTGACGACCAAGGAGCGTGAGAGCGGACCGACGAGGCGTGTTTCGGCAACACCCTTTTCAACGGCGGGAATGTAGTTCTTGGGAATGTTGCCACCAACGACTTCGTTGGCGAAGACGTATTCATCCCCGCCTTCTTCGGGCGTGTAGGGTTCGAGCCTGAGGTGGACTTCAGCGAACTGACCGTGACCGCCGGACTGCTTCTTGTGGCGGAACTGGGCGGTGCCAATGCCGTTGATCGTTTCGCGGTAGGCAATGCGAGGCGTGTCGAGGACGACTTCCACCTTGGATTCCTTCTTCAAGCGGGCAACCATCAGGTTCATCTGCTGGTCGCCCATGCAGGAGACGACGGTCTGCTTCGTTTCAGGATTGCGGTCGACCAAGATTGTGGGATCTTCGGCGCGGAGCTTGTTCAAGCCTTCGCCGACCTTGTCTTCTTCACCCTTGGCCGCTGCGGACATCGCAAAGATCGTGGTGGATTGCGGATACTTGATTTCGCCAAACGTGCAGGGGGCGGAGCCGAGAATGTCGTTCAAGCCCGTGTTCTTCAACTTCGCGATGGCGACGAATTCGCCAGGACCCGCCTCTTCGATGGTCGCCTGGTCCTTGCCCTGGATTTGGAGCAGGTTGCCAACCCGTTCCTTGCTGTGCTTTGTGGCGTTGTTGATTTCGGAGTCGGACTTGATGGTGCCGCTCAAGATGCGGACATAATTCATTTGGCCGATAAAGGAGTCGTTGACCGACTTGAAGACGTATCCGACTGTTGTGGTTGCTGAGCGATCCAGCGTGCCTTCGGCGATGTTCATGGGGATGTCGTCTAATGGGGTGGGTCCGAAGTCCATGATGGCGTCTGCCAGTTCCTTGACGCCCAGATCCTTGTCTGCGGAGCCGACGAAGATTGGGACAAGCGAGCCTGTGAGGACGGCTTTCTTGAAGCCAGTTGCGATTTCTTCGGGCGTCAGTTCCATTGTTTCGAGGAATTTCTCCATGAGTTCCTCGTCGGATTCCGCGATTGTATCCATCAGTGCTGACTTATAGCCTTCTGCTTCTGCGGGGGAGTCGTCGGCGAGAACCGAGAAGACCTTTTTGAAGTTTCCTGCGGTTCCGTCTGGGATTGTGCATGGGATGCAAACGGTTGAGCCGTATGAGTTTCGGACGGCCTCGAGCGTTGCTTCGAAATTGACCTGGTCCCTGTCAACTCCATTGATGAAGATCATGCGCGGCATGTTGCGTTCTGCGGCTTGATTCCAAGCGCGGATCGTGCCGGGTCCGATGCCTGCCATGGCGTCGATGACGAGGATCATCAGGTCGCAAATGTTGATGGCATTCATTGCCTCGCCGCAGAAATCGGTATTTCCAGGGGTATCTGCGAAGAAGAAGTGCCCGCCTTTCCAGGGGCAATTGAGGATTGCTGTATAGATTGAGTTTTTGCGTTCCTGTTCTTCTGCCCTGAAATCGGAAACACTAGTTCCGTTATCGATGCTACCTTTACGTCCAACGATTCCTGACTTGAAGAGGAGAAGGTCTGCCAATGTTGTTTTACCTGATCCGGCGTGACCGGCCAAAACGAAATTGCGAATCTTGTCAACGGCACAATTTTTCACGAAATAACTCCTCGGCGGATAAAGTCTGTTGTTGCTTAAGGATAAAATGACAAATAAAAAACGGAAAAAGTAATATAATGCGGAAATATGATTTTACCAAATTCAGTTATGGAAAAATCCTGGAGCTTAGAGGGACAGTCCGCCATCGACTTCCAGTGTTTGCCCTGTGATATAATCTGCCATTGGCGAGAGGAAGAATGCCGTAGCGTTTGCGATATCCTGCGGAGTTGCGGTTCGCTTGAGCGGGATTGCATTGAGCATTGCGTTTCTCGCCTCTTCCTTGAGCACGGCCGTCATGTCTGTGTCAACATATCCTGGCGCGACCACGTTTGCGTTGATGTTTCGAGACGCCAGTTCCTTTGCGAGGGACTTGGTGAATCCGATGATGCCCGCCTTTGCCGCGGCGTAATTCGTTTGTCCTGCGTTTCCGTGGATGCCGACGATTGAGGAGATGGTGACGATTCGTCCGTATCGCGCCTTCATCATGTGCTGGATTGTAGCCTTTGTCACATTGAAGACCCCTTTCAGGTTGACGTTGATGACCTGGTCCCAGGCTTCTTCTGTCATTTTAAGAATCAGTCCATCCCGGGTAATTCCCGCGTTGTTGACGAGGAAGTCGATTTTACCGAATTGCTCGATTGTGTTTTTCACCAGGTCTTGCGCCTGGTTGAAATCCGCCACATTCGTTTGGAACGGGACGACTTTCCGTTGTGTTTCGTTTTCGATTTGCGCTGCTGTTTCGCGTGCCGTATCCAGATTGGTTGCGCAGATTGCGACTTGCGCACCGTACGTTGCGAGGGTGGTGGCGATGGCTTTTCCGATGCCTCTGGAAGCTCCAGTGACCAGGGCGACTTTGTTTTCGAAATTAATAGGATTCATATTTTTGCCTCAATAGTTCTTTTACCAGGTTAACGTGTGTCGATGGTTGAAGTTCGTTGATTTGTGCGATTGCTGATTTGATGTCTTTCCTTGTCGATGTCGGGGTGAAATACCTATCCAACATGGACGCGATCTTTTTGAAATCCTCGTTTTGTGTTTGTGGGATGGTTGTTTTCGCCATTATGGTTGTTTTGAGTTCGTGTGCATTGGCGTACTCGGCGGCTGCCATGGCGGCGATTTTGCCAAACACGAGGACTTCCAGGCCGGCGTTTCCGCCGAGCCTGTCTTGTCCATGAAGTCCTCCTGCCGCTTCGCCGGCGGCGAATAGCCCTGGGATCGAAGTGGCGCAGTCCTCATCGATCTTAATGCCGCCCAGCGTAGTGTGGGCGGCGGGCTTGACTGGAATCCTAAGCGCGGATTTGTCGCCGCCTTGCAACCTGTAGCGCTTGACGTATTCGGGGTATTTTTTTGCGAATTGGTCGAGGTTGACTCCTTGGAAGTCAAAATAGACGGGTTCTCCTGTTTTGTCAATATGCTTTTGAATGATCGCTGCCAGTTTTTTCTTTGCTGGAACTGGCTTTTGATTTGCGAGGATATCCTGGTCGTCTATAGCGCATCTGAGTACGGCTCCTTCATTGAGCAGTGTTGAGATGATCGGGATTCCCGCAATTGGGCTTGGGTCGGTTGCGACGGTTGGCTCGAACTGGACGAATTGGAGGTCAACCAGGCTTACTCCGGCATCCAATGCCATCGCCAGGCAATCGCCTCTGAGCTTTTTTGACCAGGTCGAGGTTTTCCAGAGTCCTGCGAAGCCTCCTCCTGCGAGTATGATCGCCTTTGCCTGGACGAGGGTGTCGTCATCGAGGATTGCTCCTGCAATGGCTCCGTCCTGGCTTTTGACCAATTGCTTTGCGTGGAGGTTTTCGTATTTGATATTCAGGAGCCTTATCGCTTCTTTGCCTGTGGTTGTCCCATGGTGCACGACTCTTGGGAAGGTTGTTCCGACGGCGTGGAGCGTGTTGTAGGAACCGTCTTGGTTCCTGTCGAATTCGAGTCCAAGTTTTTCCAGGTATTCGAGTCTCTCCAATGCGTTTTCGGCAAGCATTTTAGCGAGGTATGGATTTCCCGCGTTATTGGCTGCGTTGAGCGTATCGTGGAAGAGTTGGTTCGGTGTATCCGGGAGGTTGACCGGGGCTGAGAACCCCATGATTTCCGGGGATGCAGCGCCGCCTGCGTCGATGATTCGGATCGTCAGGTTTGGGTGATTGTCCCTTAATTCAGCGGCGGCGATTTGTCCTGTCAGTCCTGCTCCAATGATAAGAATGTCAGTAGTCATAGGTTATTCCCAGGTAGCGCCATTGGCCAGCGAGCCGGCATTTTTACAGAAGAGCCTAAGGAATGGCGGGATTCCTGTCGGATCGAATTTCCAGGTCCAGTTGCTCTTGCGTCGGTCGAGTTCTTGTTGATCCACGAGGATATCGAGTTTTCTCTTGTCCAGGTCGATTTCGATGGTGTCCCCGTCTTTTGCCAACGCCAGCGGGCTGCCCAGGGCTGCTTCGGGGGAGAGGTATCCGATTGACAATCCCGAGGAACCGCCGGAGAACCGTCCATCTGTGACGATGGCGACGGTTTTGTCCAGGCCTCGTCCCTTGAGTTCCTTTTGGAAGACGTAGGCGGTTGTTCCGAAGGCGCCTTTTGGCCCGAGGTACCGTACGATAGCGATGTGTCCCGGCTTGACCTTGTCGTTGTTGAGTCCGTCCATGGCGTCCTCAAGTGAATCGAAGCAGATTGCCGGTCCTTTGAATTGTCTCATTTCGAGGTCGCATGCTCCGGCTTTAATGATTGCTCCATCTGGTGCGAGGGAGCCGTATAGGACGTAGAGCGAGCCGTCTTGCGAGACGGGATTGTCAAGGGAGCGGATGACTTCCGAGTCATAGACCTGTGCGTTTTCCACATTTTCCGCCAGTGTTTTCCCTGTTACCGTCAGTGCGTTTCCATTGAGTTTCGGAAGGAGCGTTTTGATGATTGCCCTGGAGCCTCCTGCGCGATCCACGTCTTGCAGATGCCAGGGGCCTGAAGGCGATGCGGCGACGATTTGCGGGACATCCCTTGATGCCTGGTCAAAATGCGCCCACCATGCTTCCCTGAGTTCCGCTTCGTAGGCGATGGCTGGGATATGCATGAAGAGATTGGTCGAACCCGCCATGGCCATGGTCATGGCGATGGCGTTGTCGATCGATTCGCGTGTGATGATTTTCCTGGCGGTCACATTGTTTTCCAGGAGCGTCATGATTTGCTTTCCGGCTTGGAAGGCGATTTGCAGCAATTCCGATGACGTCGCCGCGACGCAACCGTTTCCCGGGAGCGTCATGCCGAGCGCTTCGGCGGCAAGGCACATTGAGTTGGCAGTGGTCATCACGCCGCAGGCTCCGCAAGGTCCGTACATGTGGGCGACTTCGTGCTGGGCTTGTTCCAGAGGATACTTGCCTGCCATGGCCTTGCCGACGTTGTCTGTCAAGTCGATGTAGTTGACGGATTTTCCGTCCATGAATGGCATCGGCATGTAGCCGCCGGCGACGAGGATCGCGGGGATGTCCAGCCGTGCCGCCGCCATCAGGTGCCCGGGGACGATCGAATCGCAGGTGGACAAGAGGACCATAGCGTCAAACATATTCGATTCGACAATCAGTTCGACCTCGTCGCAGATTGAGTTTCTGCTTGGGAGTTCGATGTACCTTGGGTTTTTGAGGACCATTCCGTCGCAGATGGCCGTCGTTCCCACTTCAAAGGGTAGTCCGCCTGCTTCACGGACTCCCTGCTTGACTCGTTCGGCGAGTTTCTTAAGGTGGACATGTCCTGGATTGTATTCATTCCAGGAGTTGACGACTGCGATCAGCGGCCTGTTGAATTCCTCTTCGGTGTAGCCCATTCCCCTGATCAGCCCGCGTCTGCATTCCTTTGCAACTCCGTAGTTGGTCTGGCTTCTGTATTTCATGGCCGGTTCCTGTGTCATTTAGAAGTCGTACATCATACTGTCGATTGCTCCGTCGATCGATTGTCCTCCATCGATGACGAAGGTCTGTCCTGTAATGAAGTGCGATTTTTCGTCGTCAGCTAGGAAGAGCATCATTGGTGTGATGTCGTTGACGTTACCGAGTTGTCCCAGCGGGATTTTCCGTTTGAAGGCGTCCATTTGCTCGGGTGTGTATCGGTATGAGAGTTTTGTCATGATGAATCCCGGCGCGATTGCGTTGACGTTGATTCCGTACTTGGCGACTTCGCAAGCCAGTGCTTTGGTCAGCATGTTGAGCCCTGCCTTTGCGGGTGCGTAGGGGAGCATTTTGCGCTTGACCCATGTGACGATGGAGTGGACCGAGGAGACGTTGATGATTTTGCCCTTGACCTTGTTCTCGATCATGTATTTGAGCGCGTGCTTGGCGGTATATGCGGCGGCATTGAGGTTCAGGTCGATCTGGTTGTTCCAGTACTCGATCGGCATATCGACGAATTCGCCCGGCGGGATCTGTAGCGCTCCTCCCGCATTGTTGATCAGCACGTCAATGCCTCCGAAATCCCTGATGAAGTCGAGGACCATCGATTCGCATTGAACCGGGTCTGAGACGTCTGCCTTGTAGATTTTAGTTTTCTGGCCGAGTTTTTCGATTTCCTGTGCGGTAGCCTGGGCGCCGTCAGGCGTCTTGT